>JBATIF010000240.1:0-62571 GCA_049667605.1 Gammaproteobacteria bacterium | reverse complement strand
TTGATTTTTTCGTCTTCCGTGTATCCCGGAATGCGTATGACTTCCATACGGTCCAGCAGGGGTGCCGGTATATTCATGCTGTTTGCGGTTGCCACGAACATGACATCTGACAAGTCAAAATCGACTTCCAGGTAATGGTCATTGAAAGAATTGTTCTGCTCGGGATCCAGCACTTCCAGCAGGGCGGATGACGGATCACCGCGGAAATCCATGGACATCTTGTCAAGTTCGTCAAGCAAAAACAGTGGATTGCGCGCGCCCAGCTTGGCAAGGTTCTGTACTATCCTGCCAGGTAATGAACCGATATAAGTACGGCGATGACCGCGTATCTCAGCCTCGTCACGCACTCCGCCAAGTGACATACGGGTAAATTTACGTCCGGTTGCACGCGCGATGGAACGGCCCAGGGAAGTCTTGCCAACACCCGGCGGACCCACCAGGCAAAGGATTGGTCCCTTCAGTTTCTTGACACGCTGCTGTACCGCCAGATATTCAAGGATACGCTCTTTCACCTTCTCCAGACCATAGTGGTCGGCTTCAAGCACATCCTCTGCAACAGTCAGATCATGGCAAATCTTGGTGCGTTTCTTCCATGGCACACTCACCAGCCAGTCTATGTAGTTCCTGACAACAGTCGCCTCGGCAGACATCGGCGACATCATTTTCAGCTTGTTCATTTCCGAGGTCGCCTTTTCCTTGGCCTCTTTACTCATGCCTGCTTTTTTGATCTTTTGTTCCAGCTCTTCCAGCTCATTGGGTACATCATCCATGTCGCCGAGTTCTTTCTGAATGGCCTTCATTTGTTCATTCAGGTAATACTCGCGCTGACTCTTTTCCATTTGCTGCTTGACGCGGCCTCGAATACGTTTTTCGATTTGCATGATATCGATTTCGCCTTCGATCAGGACCATCAAACGCTCAAGTCGTTCACGACGATTGTTAATCTCGAGAATTTTCTGTTTCTCTTCCAGCTTGAGTGACATATGTGCCGCAATTGTGTCGGCCAGACGCCCAGGCTCGTCGATACCGGACAATGATGTCAGAATTTCGGGAGGCACTTTTTTGTTGAGCTTGACGTACTGCTCAAACATTGCCATCAAGGAACGGGTCAGGACTTCCAGTTCCTGTTCGTCACTTTCCTCATCGGATATCAGTGTCTCGATATTCGCCGTGAAGAAAGCATCGGTATTTTCATAACCGGTAACACGCACGCGCTCGGCACCCTCAACCAGCACCTTGACGGTTCCATCGGGTAATTTCAGCAGCTGCAGGATGGTGGACAGCGTTCCGATTTCGTGAATATCCTCGACCGCAGGGTCATCAATCTCGGCATTTTTCTGCGCGATCAACAGGATTTTCTTGTCTTCCTGCATCGCCGTATCGAGTGCATTTATCGATTTTTCCCGGCCAACAAAAAGCGGGATCACCATGTGCGGGTAGACGACAACGTCTCTCAGTGGCAAAACCGGTATCGCGCTTGTTGATTGATCTGTCATGTCATTGTCCATCCATTTATTAATAAGTGATGTACCACCGGGATATTTCCTGTCATCGCGTCAGAATTTTTTCGCAACTTCTAACGCCCGGCACCCTGCCTGTCTATGCTGATATTGATACTGGCCCTCAAGTATTAGGTTGGGGCAGATTGATAGAGTTCAAGCATTTCCGGACAGGCAGTAATAATAAGGCAAGGAGTGTGCCAATATGACTACATTGGCCAGCAAGCAATACAAGTTGCTGATTATATGGATGTAATTGAACTACTCGGACGCAGCCAACTGTTCCGAAGCGTCAAAAATCATATAGGGTTTGGTGTTACCCAAGATAACGCTCTCATCAATGACCACTTTTCTGACGTTATCCATGGAGGGTAAATCGTACATGGTATCGAGCAGCACCTGCTCGAGAATGGTGCGTAAACCGCGGGCACCGGTTTTTCGTGCCATCGCCCTGGTCGCGACAGCCCTCAGGGCATCCTCTCGAAACTCGATCTCGCAGCCTTCCATTTCAAAGAGTTTCTCATACTGCTTGGTAAGGGCATTTTTCGGTTCCGTGAGGATCTGCACCAGGGCATCCTCATCAAGCTCTTCCAGTGTTGCCACAACCGGCAGGCGACCGACAAACTCCGGTATCAGGCCATATTTGATCAGGTCTTCAGGTTCCACATCGTAGAGGATTTCGCCCAGATTGGCCTCTTCATCCTTGCTCTTCACCTCGGCTGAGAAACCGATACCACCGGTTTCGGAACGCCCACGGATAATCTTGTCGAGACCGGCAAACGCCCCGCCAACAATAAAAAGAATATTCGAGGTATCAACCTGCAGGAATTCCTGCTGCGGATGTTTGCGACCGCCTTGTGGGGGCACGGAAGCAACCGTGCCTTCGATAAGTTTAAGCAGCGCCTGCTGCACACCTTCGCCGGACACATCACGGGTAATCGAGGGGTTATCAGACTTCCTGGAAATCTTGTCGATTTCGTCAATATAGACTATGCCCGTCTGTGCCTTGTCCACATCGTAATCACACTTCTGCAACAGTTTCTGGATGATGTTTTCAACATCCTCACCCACGTAACCGGCTTCAGTCAGGGTTGTAGCATCTGCAATGGTGAAAGGAACATCCAGTAAACGGGCCAGCGTTTCTGCCAAAAGGGTTTTGCCGGAACCGGTTGGACCGATCAGCAGGATGTTGCTTTTGGAAAGCTCTACTCCATCTTTCTTGCTCTTGAATTCAAGCCGCTTGTAGTGATTGTAAACAGCAACAGCAAGCACCTTCTTGGCGGCACTCTGACCGATCACATATTCATCGAGGATCTCGTTAATTTCCTGGGGCTTTGGCAGTTTTGCATCGCCAGAGGCGGCCTTTTCCTGCATTTCCTCACGGATAATATCGTTGCAGAGCTCGACACACTCGTCACAGACAAAGACGGAGGGACCTGCTATCAGCTTGCGCACTTCATGCTGGCTTTTGCCACAGAAAGAACAGTAGAGCAGCTTGCCGTCTTCACCCTTGCCGCTACGATCATTGCTCATGTTACGTCCTCTGTATTATCAATAAAGAACCTGCCTGATAGATTTGTATCACTGATTGTGACAACGAATCAACTCCTGCAAGCACTGGTTGCCAAATTCACCTCGACTCATATGGTATTTGGCATCTGGTTGCGGGGGCCAGTTCACCCGGCTTCATCCTCATCAGCATCTTCACGCTGATCCAGTATTTTGTCGATCAGTCCGTATTCCCTGGCGGTTTCTGCCCCCATGAAATTGTCCCGTTCGGTATCTCGCTGTATCTTGTCCATTGGCTGGCTGGTATGTTTTGACAATATCAGGTTGAGTTTCTCCCTGATGTGGAGGATTTCCCTGGCATGGATATCGATATCAGTTGCCTGCCCCTGGAAGCCGCCGAGCGGCTGATGGATCATCATCCGGGAATGCGGTAAACAGACTCGCTTGCCGCTGCTGCCGCCGGCCAGCAAAAGTGCACCCATGCTGGCGGCCTGCCCGATGCACATGGTACTGACATCCGGTTTGACAAATTGCATGGTATCGTAGATTGCCAGCCCTGCCGTTACTGATCCACCCGGTGAGTTGATATACAGGTGAATATCCTTGTCAGGATTTTCTGATTCAAGAAACAGTAGCTGCGCAACAATGACATTGGCCATGTAGTCTTCAACCGGCCCGACTACGAACACAACCCGCTCCTTCAGCAGGCGCGAGTAGATATCATAGGAACGTTCGCCACGAGCGGTCTGCTCGATAACAATCGGAACCAGGTTCAGGGCCTTCGTATCCTGTGCGCTATTCATGTATCTGTTATCGGTCATTCAATTTTATCCTTGAGATTGTATGGCTTCATCGACCAGCCTGGAAAAACCGGTTTCCTGGTCTGTAACCTCGACGCCGCTATTCGCTATAACCCATTCAACAACCTGCTCTTCGATGACAGAAGATTGAACATTGGCAAGCATGTCCTGGTTGCCATAGTACCACTGCACGACTTCCTCGGGCTTTTCATAGGAAGCTGCAATTGTATCCACAACGCCACGTACACGGTCCGGATCAACCATTATGTTGTTCTGTTTGACAATCTCTGAAACGAGCACGCCCAGTTTCACGCGTCTCTCGGCTGTGGCTTCAAGGGCAGCCGAATCCATTCCCTTGCCCGACTCCTGAGACTGCAGCTGCTGTATCTCGGAATCGATCATGACTCGCGGCACTTCAACAGGATTGCATTTCACCAGACCACTGAATACCTGCTCCTTCAGCCTGGATGCAACCAGCCCGTCGAGTTCACGTTGCATGTTATTCCTGACTTCGTCCCTCAAACCATCGATTCCGCTTGCGTCGACTCCGAATGCACGTGCAAAATCATCATCCAGTTCAGGCAGAACCGGTTCGGATACCGAATGAACCTTTACCTTGAATTCAGCCTCCTTGCCAGCGACCTCAGCGGCCTGGTAATTATGCGGGAAGGTTATTTTCAGGGTTCTTTCATCGCCGGCAGAAGCTCCTGCAAGCTGATCCTCGAAACCGGGTATCATCGTATTTGAACCCAGCTCCAGCGACATCTGCTCGGCCTTGTTACCGGCGAAGGGTGCGCCATCGATGCTGCCTTCAAAATCAATATTAACCTGGTCACCCGGCTGCGCCGGGCGTTCGACAATATTCCAGGTGACACGCTGCTTGCGTAAATTTTCCAGCATGTTGTCGATATCATCCTTGATGATCTCGACGATCGGCCTGGTAACCTTGAAACTGTAATCCATTGTTCCAGGCAACTCCGGAAAAACTTCAAACGTCACTACATATTCCAGTGTCCCGCCCGACTGTACTGGTTTCGTTTCTACGCTTGGTTGACCGACCGGGCGAATATTTTCCCGGGACAGGGCCTCCTGCAGCGTTGTGTTGACCACCTGCTCAACCACCTCGAGTCGAACCTGCTCGCCATATTTCTTTGCTACGACCTTCAGCGGCACTTTACCTGGCCGGAAGCCATCCAGGCGAATGGTCTTGCTCATCGAGGCAAGGCGAGACTGCACCTCCTGGTCAACCCGCTCAGAGGGTACCTGCACCGTCATGCGTCGCCCCAGGCCACCGGTATTTTCTACTGATACATCCATTCCATCACCTCTAGACGAGTTTGAACTGCGCCGGTCCGCCTCTCGACAGTAGGTCGCAACCTATTGTTTTATATAATATTACATTAATGGTGCGAAAGGAGAGACTCGAACTCTCACGGGTTCCCCCACTGGCACCTAAAGCCAGCGCGTCTACCAATTCCGCCACTTTCGCTGCTATGCCCCGTGACCACGCAGGTCCTCACCCGGTCCACGGACATTTAATCTGAAATTATAACGATTTATCGTGCAGTTGCGCACCCCTGATTTGAACCGGCCGCTGTGCAACTCATCCGGCAGCGTGCAAAAATAATTACACCGGGCGGGCGAGAAGGCCCATGCCCGCATGCCGTGGACAAAGGTCGTAGGTCTTTTGGACAATATCCCGACTACGGCCAGGCCGGTATAGTTTTAACCAGTGGCGTAAAACAATAATAAAACACCCCTCTCACGTCACAAAGCGCCTATGGATGGGCGCTTTTTTTTGCCCTGCCCCGTGAGCATGAAAGGTCCAGGATCTTGCCTGGCAGGCCGGTCCGCGAGGCCCCGCACCATCCCATGGTCCGTGCCAGGCACTTCACAATCCGGTGATGGGGATGTTCAGAAAAAGTGCGCTCTGATGCCTTTGTGAATGGTGGGCCGTGAAGGACTCGAACCTTCGACCAAGTGATTAAGAGTCACCTGCTCTACCAACTGAGCTAACGGCCCGGTAAATGGGGTGGACGATGGGACTCGAACCCACGACGACTGGAATCACAATCCAGGGCTCTACCAACTGAGCTACGCCCACCATTAAAAAACACGCTGTCCGACTCGTCACAACTGGCGCGCCCGGCAGGATTCGAACCTGCGACCCTCGGCTTAGAAGGCCGATGCTCTATCCAGCTGAGCTACGGGCGCAAGAAAATCTGCAGGTCAGGCTAATTGTACCCAAGTCAAAATTGGTCGGGGTAGAGAGATTCGAACTCCCGACATCCTGCTCCCAAAGCAGGCGCGCTACCAGGCTGCGCTATACCCCGTATTGTTGGCCTGTTCACAGGCCTCGGACACAAGCCTGACAGCTCAACCAAGCGATAATACGTTCTACCTCAAAATGGGTCAAATGCAGCGACGCAGAAATCTATCCAGCGGCATACCTGCCCCCTTCATGAGCCGATGCAGCAGGATAATTCAGGATCGCGCAAGAATGATCGCCGAGTTGTGCCGCATCGCCGTCACATGCGAGAATCCCGGTCCTTCCCGGCGCAGAGACCTTGTTGCAACAATGACCGCTAAACTGATCGATGGCAAGGCAATAGCCGCCGAAGTCAGGGCATCCGTAAAACAGCGGATCGATGAACGCCTGCGCAACAAGCAACGTCTTCCCGGGCTTGCCGTTATTCTGGTAGGCCAGGATCCGGCCTCGGAAATATATGTACGCAACAAGCGCAAGGCCTGTGACGAGGCCGGCCTCATCTCACGTTCCTGGGACCTCCCCGCCGGAACCTCGGAAAAAGATCTTCTCGACCTGGTAGGGCAGCTGAATTACGATGATTCAATTGACGGTATCCTTGTCCAGCTGCCGCTTCCTGAACATATCGATGACGACAAGGTTACCGAATTTATCCGTCCGGACAAGGATGTAGACGGCTTCCATCCCTACAATATCGGTCGGCTGGCCCTGCGGCGTCCGTCACTGCGCTCCTGTACTCCACGCGGAATCATCACGTTACTCGAACATACCGGTGAAACTTTCTACGGTCGTGAAGCCGTCGTGGTCGGCGCGTCCAACATCGTCGGCCGTCCGATGAATCTCGAGCTGTTACTTGCCGGCTGCACCGTCACGACCTGTCATCGCTTCACCGAAAATCTTGACCAGCATGTCGCCCGGGCGGACATTCTGGTCGTCGCTGTTGGCAAACCCGGCATTGTACCCGGCAAGTGGGTAAAGCCCGGTGCAACCGTGATCGATGTAGGCATTAACCGCCGTGAAGATGGCAAGCTGGTGGGTGATATCGAGTTTGACAACGCCTATGAACGGGCCGCGTGGATTACACCCGTGCCTGGTGGAGTGGGTCCGATGACCGTCGCAACCTTGCTTGAAAATACGCTGTTTGCGACTGAACAGCTGCATGACTGAGTCAGAACAAATACGTCAAACCGAGGCAGATTGACACCCGGCTGTGATTGCGAGGAGGCCTTTTACAGCAGCATGGAATTGAAAAACCGCAGCGATTGCCGGCCAGTGCCCGACCGGGGAAGAGGACAACTCCACCACTGATCTCACTTGCGTCGCCACGTGGTACCGGTTGGTCCATCTTCTATAACAACACCGGCGGCATCCAGCTGGTCACGTATTCCATCGGCTGATGCCCAGTCCTTTGCTTGACGTGCAGCAAGGCGACGGGCGATCAAGTCCTCAACCGCGGATGCTGTCAGCCCGCGTTCCTGTTCATCCTGCACTGGCGCAGATTCACGAAAGTAGGTTTCCGGGTCCGCTTGCAACAGTCCGAGGACATTGCCGAGATCCATGAGGCAGGCGGCCAGTGAGGCTGCTTTCCCGGGGTCGGAATCCCTGTGCCTGTTAATCTCGCGTGCAATTTCAAACAATACCGCGATGGCTTCCGGTGTATTGAAATCATCATCCATGGCCTTGTAGAAAGCACTGCTGCTGGCCGCACACCCGGGCCCGTCATGCTGCGCCACGGGCATACCCCTGAGGGATGCATACAACCTTGCCAGTGCCGCCTTGCTGTTATCGAGATTTTCCTGTGAATAATTCAGGGGACTGCGATAATGGCTTGCAAGGATAAAATAGCGCACTTCTTCGGCACGATAGCGTTTCAGGATTTCTCGAACGGTAAAAAAATTACCCAGCGACTTGGACATCTTTTCATCATCCACCCTGACAAAGCCATTATGCATCCAGTAGTTTACAAAGGTCTCCCCGGTTGCCGCCTCGGATTGCGCAATTTCATTCTCATGATGCGGAAATTTGAGATCCATTCCACCGCCGTGAATATCGAAATGCGGCCCGAGACAGCCGGTGGACATGGCCGAACATTCGATATGCCAGCCCGGCCGCCCGTTGCCCCAGGGTGAAGGCCAACTGGGTTCATCCCCCTTGACGCTCTTCCAGAGTACAAAATCAAGCGGGTTTTTTTTGGACTCATCGACAGCCACACGTGCACCCGCCTGCAGATCCTCTATGTTTCTTCCAGACAGTTTACCGTACGAGTCGAACGTGTTTACCGAGTAATAGACGTCACCGTTCTCTCCCTGGTATGCATGACCTTTATCCACCAGCGTCCTGATCATGGCAATTATGTCGTTCATCGAGGTGGTCGCCATCGGTTCCTGGTCTGGCGGCATCACGCCAAGCGCCGCGGCATCTTCGTTCATGATGCTGATAAAGCGCATGGTCAATTGACTAATGCTTTCGCCATTTTCAATTGCCCGTGCAATGATCTTGTCGTCGACATCTGTAATATTTCGCACATAGGTGACCTCAAAACCAAGCTTCCTCAGATAGCGGACAACCACATCAAAAACAACCATGACGCGGGCATGCCCCAGATGGCAGTAGTCGTAGACAGTCATGCCGCAGACATATATGCGAACCTTGCCCGGCTCAATCGGGACAAAAATATCCTTGCGACTTGTGAGCGTGTTATAGATCTGCAGCATCTTCAGTGTTCCACTCTGTATTCACATTGCCTGTCAGGTAATAGCGGGGCCTCTCTGGCGCGGCAATGGTAACGGAAAGCCGTTCGTGCTACAAAAGCGGGCAGCCGGCCGGCAAACTTGTAAACATGGCCAGAGCTTATATTATTAACGTTTAATATAGTGAACACGGAGTATTTTATGAAAAATTCACTCGCCACTTTCCTGATCATGGCTGTCGGCATGCTGCCGACCATGGCTATTTGCGACGGAAACAATTCACATCATAAAGGAGCAGACATGGTTACAGTCATCATGGAAACCACCAAGGGCAACATTACTCTGGAGCTTGACAGCTCAAAAGCACCGAAGACAGTTGCCAATTTTGTCGAATATGCCAAATCCGGCCACTATGACGGCACCATTTTTCACCGCGTCATCCCCGGCTTCATGATTCAGGGCGGCGGCTTCGATGTGGACATGAGGCAAAAAGAAACCAGCCAGACAATCATGAATGAAGCAGATAACGGGCTGAAGAACCTCAATGGCACAATTGCAATGGCAAGAACCAGTGATCCACATTCAGCGACAGCGCAATTCTTTATCAACGTCAAAGACAATGATTTTCTCGACCACACTTCGCCAACGTCGCGGGGCTGGGGATATACGGTTTTTGGAAAGGTTACCGAAGGAATGGACACGGTTTCCAGCATTGAAGACGTCAAGACGACCACCAGTAACGGACAACAGGATGTTCCCGTAACAAACGTTGTCATCAATAAAGTAAGCATCGTCGAATAAGTCTCCGGGGAGACCACGCGGATGCCGCGCACCCTGTTCATCTCCGACCTGCATCTGGATGAGGGGCGCCCGCAGATTACCCGTTTGTTTCTTGATTTCCTGAAAACCCGCGCCAGCGGGTCGGATGCACTGTATGTACTGGGCGACCTGTTCGAGGCCTGGATCGGGGATGACGACCAGTCCACCCTGAATACAGATGTGTGCCGGGGGCTGAGTGAGTGCGCTGCCTCCGGCACACCTGTGTTCGTCATGCACGGCAACCGGGACTTTCTGCTTGGCGAGCAATTTACCAAACAGGGCAACTGCACCCTGTTGCAGGATCCTGCGCGAATTGACCTCTACGGCATCCCTACCCTGCTGATGCATGGCGACCTGTTATGCACCGATGACAAGGAATACCAGGCCTTCCGGGATAAGGTGCGCAACCCGAAATGGCAGACCGGCTTCCTCAACAAACCCCTCGAAGAACGCCGCGATATTGCCCTTGGAATGCGCGCCCTCAGCCAGGAGAAGACCGGCGGCAAGTCAGAAAGCATCATGGATGTGAACCCGGCCGCCGTCGTCAACGTGATGATTGGAAACAGGGTACCAAGGCTGATCCACGGTCACACCCACCGGCCCGATATACATGACCTGCCGATTGCCGGCAGGCCGGCACAACGCATCGTCCTGGGTGACTGGTACGAGCAGGGCAGCGTGCTGGAATGCAGCCCCGAGGGTTGCAGGCTGGAGCACCTTGCGATCGGGTAATCCGTCAATAGCAAATTTACCGAAACCATGCGCAGGATGGACAAGCGCAAAATTACCTGCCGGGCTCATCCGCCAGTTTCAGGCCGATCACCAAATCAGTCACGTTGGTGCCTGTCGGGCCTGTCACCAGGACATCCCCGCAGGCCTCGAGAAAACGTCCTGAATCGGCTAGGCGCAGGCAGTGCACGGGATCGAGCCCGGCAGCCTTGCCCCGGGTCAGGGTAGTGGGATCCACGATAGCCCCGGCGGCAAGCGTCGTGCCATCGGTACCGTCGGTACCCGCTGACAACAAGACGATAGTATCGCCCTTGGCCATGGTGCACGCTGCAGCAAGCGCCAGGTGCTGGTTACGCCCACCCTTTCCCGGCACCGCGGGCAAGGTAACGGTCGTCTCCCCGCCCCACAGGGCCAGTCCCGGCTGGCTGTCGCGGAGCCGTGCAATCAGCCTGCCACCCGTGTCCACGGCGTCACCGCCAAGGTGCTCATGCATGATCCTGCTGGTGTAGCCAAGCGCATCCCCCGCCAGCGCCGCCGCCTGCAGGGCCATCTCGAGACTGGCCACGACGTGGTGGTCGATCTGAACGGGTGCGCCGGCGCCTGTCATCGCATCGCGGCAACCGGCACGACACATGTCCAGAATCCAGCGCGGCAGGTCCAGGTCAGGCAAATCAGGGTCTGTTCCCTGCCACAACAGGCCTGAACCGATAATCGCAGGATCGTCCCCGCTTACATCCGAGATCAGCAAGACAGTGGCCTCGCGCCCGTGCAGATATTCCAGCAGGCCGCCGCCCTTGATACGGGAAACAGACCGGCGCACCCGGTTGATTGCCGAAATATCCAGGCCGCTGGCAAGTAGCCACCGGTTCAAGTCTTGCAACTGCAGCAGCCCGGTTTTCTCCGGCAGGACCTCGACCAGGCTGGAAGCGCCGCCCGAGATAAGGAACAGGACTCCGGCATCAACAGGTATTCCATCGAGAAAGGAGCACAGCAGGTCTCCGGCCCGCAGGCTGCGGGCATCCGGAAGCGGGTGGCCCGCTTGCATGCAGATTAAACGCGGATCCCGCGTGTGCAGTGGATCCAGATGACCGTCCCGGGTAATCAGCAAGCCCTGCAGGAAACGCTCGCCCAGCGCCTGCAGCGCACCCGTCGTCATGGCCGACGCGGCCTTGCCGATGGCAACAACAGTTGTGTAATTTTCCGGGGGATACCCAGCCAGGTAGTCCATGACACAGCGGCTGCCATGAACGGCGGCCAGCCCTGCCCTGAATACGGCTTCCAGCTGTTGCCGCTGTTTTACATAGGGCGTCGCTTTCATGCCCGGATTATTGCCGGGCGGACTGCGACAGGCCGAGTAACATCCCCGATCAGCCAGGCAATACCGAGAGACCCCGCTCCAGGTCGGCCTGTAAATCGGCAACGCTTTCCAGGCCCACCGCGAGACGTACCAGGCCGTCGGTAATTCCGGCTGTCGCGCGCTGCTCCACTGCCAGCCGACCGTGGGTCGTGGTTGCCGGGTGAGTGATCGTACTCTTGGTATCGCCAAGGTTTGCGGTAATCGAAAATACACGGGTCGCATCGATAACGTCCCATGCCGCTTGTTTGCCGCCTTTCAATTCAAATGAGACGATACCGCCATAGTCGTCCTGTTGACGACACGCCAGTTCATGCTGGGGGTGAGATGCCAGGCCCGGGTGATAGACCCGTGCCACCTGTGCCTGCTGTTCCAGCCATTCGGCCAGAATCAGTGCGCTGGAACAGATGGCGCGCATGCGTATTGACAGGGTTTCGAGCCCTTTCAAAAAAACCCAGGCATTGAACGGGCTCATCGTAGGGCCGGCAGCCCGCAGGAAGCCGTAGATATCCTTGCCGACAACATCGTCACCGCCGACAACCGCACCGCCGATACAGCGACCCTGCCCGTCGAGGTACTTGGTGGCCGAGTGAATGACGATGTCCGCACCCAGGTCCAGGGGGCGTTGCAAGGCTGGTGTGCAGAAACAATTATCCACTGCCAGCATGCAGTTGTTCTGTTTGGCAACAACAGCCAGTTCAGCGATGTCTGCAATCTCTGTTAACGGGTTGGAAGGCGTCTCCAGGAACAGTAGTTTGGTTTTTGGCCGCAGCGCATCGCGCCAGGCCTGCATGTCGGTTAACGCCACGAATGTTGTCTCAATTCCGAATTTCGCCAGATAGGTCGTAAACAGGACGGTGGTTGTCCCGAAGACACTGCGTGACGAGACGATGTGGTCGCCCGCTTTCAGCAGGCCTGCACACATTGCGAGGATTGCAGCCATCCCCGAGGACGTCGCTACGCAGCATTCACCACCTTCCAGTGAGGCCAGTCTTTGCTCAAATGTGCGTACGGTGGGATTGGTAAAACGTGAATAGATATTACCCGGCCGGTCACCCGAAAAACGGGCTGCGGCTTCGGAGGCACTGGCGAAGACAAAGCTTGAAGTGGCGAAAATCGCCTCTGAATGCTCGCCTTCCGGGCTGCGCAGCTGCCCGGCCCTTACTGCCCTGGTATCGAAATCGAACTCGTCATTTTCAGGCATAACAATTCCCCGGGGCATAAAAAAACCTGCTCTCAGCTACGCGAATGCAGGTGCCGTCGCTTTAGCTGTACTTGTAAGGCGCCCGCAAGCTGAAATCAAATCGGCGCTACTGAAAATCAAGACTAGGTGAGAAACGATCCTGCTGTCAATACAGCAGCCGTAGATCATGCCGTATTGTGAAGATCAATGACCTCGTTATCGCCCGTGCGGCGATCGTTTTTGCTGGCGTCGTTGCGCATCAGCTCAAGCTCGCTCAGGTACTTGTTGCCAATATCGCCGGTAACGTATTTACCGGTAAATACCGAAGTGTCAAATTGCTTGATCTGCGGGTTACCCTTCTCCACCGCCCTGATCAAATCATCGAGGTCCTGAAAAATCAGCCAGTCTGCGCCTATTTCCGCGCATATTTCAGTCTCTGTACGGCCATGTGCAATCAGTTCATGGCTGACCGGCATATCGATACCATAGACGTTGGGATAGCGAACCGGTGGTGCGGCCGAAGCGAAATAGACCTTGTTTGCACCCGCATCACGCGCCATTTCAATGATCTGGGATGACGTGGTCCCGCGTACAACAGAATCATCAACCAGCAACACGTTCTTGCCGCGGAACTCGAGGTCGATCACATTGAGTTTCTGACGCACTGATTTTTTGCGCTGTTGCTGTCCCGGCATAATAAAGGTCCGGCCAATGTAGCGGTTCTTTATAAAACCTTCGCGGTACTTGAGACCGAGAGTGTTGGCAAGTTGCAGGGCAGATGTACGACTGGTATCGGGAATCGGTATTACAACATCGATATCATGATCCGGACGGACACGAAGTATCTTTTTTGCGAGTTTCTCACCCATCCGCAAGCGAGCCTTGTAGACAGACACGTTATCGATAATGGAGTCGGGTCTTGCCAGGTAGACGAATTCGAAAATACAGGGCGAGAGAGCCGGGTTTTCGGCACACTGGCGCTTGTGAATCTGGCCATCTGTGGTGATAAAGACTGCCTCACCCGGTGCGACATCGTCAACCAGTTCAAATCCAAGCACATCGAGGGCAACACTCTCCGAGGCGGTCATGTATTCGACACCCCGCGGCGTTTCCCGCTTGCCGTAAACCAGCGGCCGGATACCGTGCGGATCCCGAAATGCGATAACTCCATGGCCGGTAATCATCGCCACTGCCGCGAAGGCGCCACGGCAACGCCTGTAAATACCGGCGACGGCATTGAACAAGTCCTCAACGTCCATGTTCAGTTTCGCATGTCGCTGCAATTCGTGCGCAAAAACGTTCAGTAAAACCTCGGAGTCCGAATCGGTATTGATCTGGCGCAGGTCCTCCTGGAACAGTTCCTGCTTGAGCTTGTTTGTGTTGGTAAGGTTGCCGTTGTGCGCCAGGCAGATTCCGTAAGGGGAATTGACATAAAACGGCTGGGCCTCGGCGGAACTCTCACTGCCGGCAGTTGGATAACGGACGTGGCCGATACCCATGTTGCCATGCAAGTGTTTCATGTGCCGGGTATGAAATACGTCCCGCACCAGACCATTGTCCTTGCGCAGGTGCAGTCGGCCACCTTCACAGGTCATGATCCCCGCGGCATCCTGGCCGCGGTGCTGCAGGACAGTCAGCCCGTCATAGATGGACTGGTTAACCGGTTCATGGGCAACAATCCCGATGATTCCGCACATACTTGAACCTCACACAGCTAACAGCCCGGGAAATCAGGCATAGTTGATTTTGTCAGCGAACTCGGGCGGCAGAAAATTGCGCACCCACACTGCAAGTTCCTCAAAATATCCAAGCAAATGTGAATCCTGCCACCACGGGTCCTGCGGCAACAGCGTAACACCGGCAAGCAATACCAGGATCGTAACAATGACCGCGCCACGTGCCGCCCCGAATAGCACGCCAAGCATCCTGTCTGTGCCTGTCAGGCCGGTCTTTGCAACCAGCTTCCCCGCCAGGTAATTCACCACAGCTCCCAGTACCCAGGTACAGACAAACAGCGCGGCAAATGCAACCGCCTTCTGCGCAGAAGGCAGCGACACCCACTGTGAAAACCATACAGCCAGATCCTGGTAGAAGGTCATGGCCACCCAGAAAGCAACCAGCCAGGTTGCCAGAGCGAGCGCCTCGGTTACAAAACCCCGAAACAGGCTTAAAATTGCCGATAGCACAATCAAAGCAATTATTACTATATCAATCCAGGCCATAGCCATACTCGTACCCCTGAGATTCCAGGCCGGGACGGGTCCCGCCTGCTGACTTCCATAAAGAAATTTTACTCGCTCATTTTACCAGATATACAGAGGCCACCGCCACGAAGATTAGCCCGGGTCACTGATGACAATACCCTGCAACTTGAATTCATCGGCAAGCTGGTCCCGGGCTTGTTGAGCTATCTCCCGGCTCCTCTCCGGCCCCACAATCACCCGGTAGAGATCACCCTTTTTTGAGGTTAGCTTCTGGAACACGGCATCATAGCCGGATGTTTGCAGACGCTTGCTGAGCCTGCTGGCATTCTTTTCACTGGAGAAACTGCCAACCTGTACATACCAGCCCCTCAAGGCTTCTGCTTTTACTGCCGTTTTCTCAGGCGCCGCCAGCTGAGGTTCAGGCTTTGGCACAGGGGCTGCCGCTTTTGCCCTTACCGGCTCCGCAAGCTTGTAAGCGGGTTTTTGTTCAACCTTCAGGTTACGCTTGACCGCTGCCGGTGTTTCGATCTCACGCGACAGATCCATGCGTGCCTTGTAGTCCAGTTGCGGCGATTCGGGGATACCGTGACTCAGCGGGGTCCATTCGTTATCCGGCCCTTCCAGGATTACCGGGATAAATATCACGGCCAGCGATACCAGGACTATTGCTCCCGTGAGCCGGTGTTTAAGATTCTGATCCATCATATTTTACACTGCTGCAATACCTGTCACCAGGCGGACAGAATAATGGCGAAGACTATACAGGAGATGACAAGGCCTCTGCCACGGTCAAAAAAGAGCCACAGACCACGATCCGGTCGCCGGCTGCCGAATCCCTGTGCGCCTGCCGCCAGGCTGAATGAACGTCCTGGAAATTCCGCTTTTCGCCGCGGATACCAGCGTTCTCGACCTGTTCCAGCAATGCCCGTGCCGATAAACCACGTTCACTATCAAGCCCCGCCAGGTACCAGTGGTCAACTGCCGGGGCCAGGCAGGATGCAAACTCGCCGGCTTGCTTGTCATCCAGCATACCCAGAACAAGCCGCGTACTGCCCGAACAGGGCCTGTCCTCAAGCACCTGCAACAGGCGACTCGCGCTGTCTGTATTATGCGCAACATCAAAGATTTGTTCGACCAAACCGGCAACCACCTGGCAACGTCCCGGCAAACTGACAGACTGCAATCCCTGCTCGATAGCGGCCCTGGTCACGGGATGTTGACCGGCCAACAATTCCAGCACCATTAAAACGCCCGCTGCATTATTCAGCTGATGCTTGCCGGGCAGCGACGGGTAAGGCAATGCCTCCAGGGTGCGGCCGGCACCTCGCCAGATCCACCCGCCTGCTGCTTCCTCATAGTCATAGGCCTGCCCCAGGCAATACCAGTCGGCACCAATCTGCAGTGCATGTTTCTCCACGCTGGCTGGTGGTGCCGGATCCGAACAGATGGCCGGACGGTTGCTGCGAAATACCCCGGCCTTTTCGGCACCAATGGATTCACGGTCTGTTCCCAGCCAGGCGCAGTGATCAATATCAATCGATGTAACCAGAGCGACACTGGCATCGATGATGTTGACAGCGTCAAGCCGTCCGCCCAGGCCGACTTCCAGCACCACGATATCCAGCGGTGCCTGGCTGAACAGCTGCAGGGCTGCCAGTGTCCCGAATTCAAAATAAGAGAGTGAGCTTGTGCCACGTGCCTCGTCCACCGCGGCAAAGGCATCACAGAGCGCGCCATCATCTACTTCATGGCCGTTCATACGAATGCGTTCGTTATAGCGAAACAGGTGGGGAGAGGTATAGGTGCCGACGCGGTATCCGCCAGCAGAAAGAATACTCTCCAGCAATGCCACACTTGAACCCTTGCCATTGGTTCCGGCAACCGTAATAACGGTTTGCTCCAGCTGCAGGATACCGAGACGGCCCGCCACCATGGCAACCCTTTCGAGCCCGAGATCTATCTTCTTCGGATGCAGGTCTTCCTGCCAGCCAAGCCAGTCGGCCAATGTTTGAAAACGCGGCATACGGAGTTTACCGTGAATTACTGATATGACACCGGCTATCCCGGCACGTTAGCTGTTAGCTGGCCGTGGCCGCCGTCCCTGTCAGGATACAGAGTACGTTCGCGATCCTTGCACGCATTTCCCTGCGATCAACGATCATATCGATAGCCCCGTGCTCGAGCAGAAATTCACTGCGTTGAAATCCTTCCGGGAGTGTCTCGCGTACAGTTTGTTCGATGACCCGCGGCCCTGCAAAACCTATCAATGCCCTGGGCTCGGCGATATTGATATCCCCCAGCATGGCAAAACTCGCCGAAACGCCGCCCATCGTTGGATCGGTCAGTACCGAGACAAAGGGTATCCCGGCAGCCGACAAACGCCCCAGCGCTGCACTGGTCTTGGCCATTTGCATCAGGGAAAACAGCGCTTCCTGCATACGTGCACCACCGCTTGCGGAAAAACAGATCAGCGGCTTTTTTTCCTTGAGGGATATCTCGGCTGCGCGTACAAAACGCTCGCCAACCACGGCACCCATGGAGCCACCCATGAACCTGAATTCAAAGGCCAGGGCAACCACCGGCAACCCATACAGCGTACCTTGCATGGCAATCAGGGCATCTGTCTCACCCGTCTCCTTCTGGGCAGCGACCAACCGGTCACGGTATTTTTTGCTGTCCTTGAACTTGAGCACATCAACAGGCTCCAGCCCGGCAGAAATTTCATTGCCGGACGACTCATCAAGAAACATCTCGAGACGCCTTCGCCCGCCGATTCTTATGTGGTAACTGCATTTCGGACAGACATCAAGATTGCGTTCCAGTTCGGAACGATAAAGGACTGCACTACAGCCATTGCACTTTATCCACAGGCCTTCCGGTACTGTGCGTTTGTTACCGCCAACAGTGCGAATTTTTGAAGGCATTAACTTACTGAACCAGCTCATGTTATGTATCTTACCTGTTTAAATGATCGAGTATAAACCAAGCTTCGGAACAGACTGTCAGGAGACGGCTTGATCGATTGCCGCGCGTAATTCAGCGACGCTGGATGCCAGGGTTGCAGGGATCGACTCGGGACTACCGGCAAGTTTGGCTATCTTGCTGACCAGGACGCTGCCCACCACCACGGCATCTGCAATTTTGGCAATTTGTGCCGCAGTTTCAGGGTCACGGATGCCAAAACCCACCCCAAGCGGCAACTGCGTGTATTGCCGCACTTCAGCGAGTTTTTTGGCTACAGCATCAGCATCCAGACTGTTGGCACCGGTAACACCCTTGAACGATACGTAATAGATGAAGCCGCTCGCGATGGCAGCCACTTTTTTGATCCGCTCGATACCACTCGTCGGGGCCAGCAGGAAGATGATATCGATACCATTAGCCCGCAGCTGCACCCCCAGCTCGCCGGCCTCTTCCGGGGGCATATCTACCGTCAACACGCCATCGACACCTGCCTCACCCGCTGCCTGGGCAAATTCACTGTAGCCCCATACTTCTATCGGGTTGAGATAGCCCATCAGAATAACGGGTGTGGCGGAATCCTTGCGACGAAATTCCCTGACCATATCGAGTACCTGGTGCAGGGTGACGTGATGTGCAAGCGCCCGCTCACACGCCGCCTGAATGACCGGCCCGTCGGCCATTGGATCGGAGAACGGCACCCCGATCTCGAGAATGTCAGCACCGGCCTCGACCATCGCATGCAACGCCGGCACCGTGACATCCGGCTGAGGGTCACCCGCTGTCACGTAGGGGACCAGTGCCTTGCGCTTGTGCTTTTTCAGCTCGGCAAATCGTGCAGTGATACGACTCATATCCTGATACCTTCCAAGGCAGCAACAGTCTGTACATCCTTGTCGCCGCGGCCGGACAGGTTAACCACAATAATCTGCTCCTTGTCCATGCCGGCCGCCAGCCTGGTTGCATAGGCCAGCGCATGAGCGGTCTCGAGGGCCGGCATGATGCCTTCGATCCGGGTCAGCTGGTGAAAGGCCTTCATGGCCTCGGTATCTGTAATCGCTGCATAAGTAGCACGACCACTATCCTTCAGCCAGGCATGTTCAGGACCCACCCCCGGGTAATCCAGACCGGCCGAGATCGAATGGGTTTCAATGATCTGGCCGTCACTGTCCTCCATCAGGTAGGTACGATTGCCGTGGAGAACGCCGGATTTTCCGGCACACAACGGCGCAGCATGCCGACCGGTCTCCAGTCCATCGCCACCGGCCTCGACACCATGCAATTCCACCGACTCATCGTTGATGAAGGGATGAAACAGGCCAATGGCATTTGAACCGCCGCCGACACAGGCAACCAGCGCATCCGGCAAACGCCCGGCCTGCTCCATGATCTGCTCGCGCGTCTCGCGCCCGATGACAGCCTGGAAATCACGCACCATGGCAGGATAGGGATGCGGGCCGGCAACCGTGCCGATAATGTAAAAAGTGTCATCAACATTGGTAACCCAGTCTCGCAGCGCCTCGTTGAGCGCATCCTTGAGTGTTCTGGAGCCGGATTCCACCGACACCACCTCGGCACCCAGCAGGCGCATGCGAAAAACATTTATCGCCTGGCGTTTGATGTCTTCCGCACCCATGTATACAACGCATGGCATACCGAGACGGGCCGCTACCGTGGCCGAGGCAACGCCGTGCTGACCAGCCCCGGTTTCTGCAATTATCCGCGTCTTGCCCATCCGCTTCGCCAGCAGGGCCTGGCCGACGGTATTGTTAATCTTGTGTGCGCCGGTGTGATTGAGGTCTTCACGCTTCAGGTAGATCCGTGCCCCGCCGGCTTCATTGGTCAGGCGTTTTGCGAAATAAAGCGGCGATGGACGGCCAACAAAATTCTTCAGATCGTCATCAAGTTCAGCGAGAAATTCCGGGTCCTGCAGATATTTTTCATAGGCACGGTTTAATTCATCCAGCGGTAACATCAGCGTCTCGGCCACATATTGTCCACCATAGGCACCAAAATGCCCGCGCTCGTCCGGCAATGGTGCACTGGCCGCTTTGGTATCAACTGCCTGTCTCTGTTCCACTTTGCTGTACTCCTGTCATGAATGCCTGAATCCTGTCTGCGGATTTAATGCCGCTGGCACTTTCAACGCCGCTGCTGACATCAACGGCATATGGCCTCACCGTCCTTATGGCCAGGGCAACATTTTCCGCTGCCAGGCCGCCGGCAAGTATCAGCGGCACATCATGCATTGCCGGCACCTGTTGCCAGTCAAATGATTTTCCACCGCCACCATGCGTATCCGGTTGATAAGTATCAAGCAGGAACCCGCTTGCATCCGGGAATTGCGCCACCTCTGATAATAAATCGGTTTCGCTCCTCATGGGGATTGATTTAATAAATGGCAGCCCAAATCCAGTGCAGTCTGCGTTTTTTTCCTGGCCATGAAACTGCAACAAGGCGAGGGGTACAGCCGCCGTCACGGCACGAATATCAGCGGGGGCTGCGTTAACGAACAGACCGACAAGACTTACAAATGGTTCAATCGCCCGGGCAATCTTGTGCGCCTGCTCGATGCCGACATAGCGCGGACTCTGCGGGTAAAAAACCAGGCCAATCGCATCGACCCCGCTTGCTACCGCAAAACGGGCATCCTGTTCACGGGTAATGCCACAGATTTTTACACGAGTACGCATGCCTGCCAGTCAACCCTGTTACTAAACACTTCGATACAAATGTAACAGAAACCCGGGTGTATGCGGACATTAGCAGCGGGGATCATCCGCAAACCGGCATCCAGCCTGCCGCTGGCACGTTGAAGTGTTCAGGGTACTCCACCGTGACGAGATATAAACCTGCTGCCGGGGCATTAACCCCCGCCAGGGTCCGGTCCCGGGCTGCTATCAACTCCGAAATCCAGCCAGGTAGCCGCTCGCCGCGCCCGATTGCCAGCAGAACTCCGGCTATACAGCGGACCATGTGGTGCAGAAAGGCGTTAGCGACGATGTCGATGTAGACAAAATCCCCGTTGCGCGTGACCTCGAGCCGGTAAATATTCCTTACCGGGCTGCTCGCCTGGCAGGCTGCCGCCCTGAAGGAAGTGAAATCATGCTCCCCGAGCAGACACGCCGCCGCCAGTCTCATACGCGCATCATCAAGTTGTGCATATTCCCGGCAGGTACGGTTCCTCAACAGTGCCGAGGCCGTTGCCCGATTATGGATAATATAGCGATAATGCCGCCGATGGGCCGAGAAACGCGCGTGAAATTCAGCATTCATCTCCGCAACCCAATGCAGACGAACGTCAGCGGGCAAATTTGAATTGGTACCGCGTATCCAGCCCCTGCCATTCCGGACTGCATCCGTGTCAACATGGATTACCTGGCCGGTCGCATGCACACCGGTATCCGTCCTGCCGGCACAAACCACCGAAATTTCCTGATTCGCCACCTTCGAGAGCGCCTCTTCAACACTCCCCTGCACCGTACGCTGACCCAGCTGGCGCTGCCAGCCGAAAAAGCCCGAGCCATCGTATTCAACGCCGAAAGCAAGACGCATCTCAGTTTACGTCACTGATATTGCCGATCAGCCCTGGTTTAGGTGAATCAGTACGCATATCAAATGAAATTCCTCTTGTTGAACTGACAGCAGATGTAAAGCGCTGGATCAGAACAGCAGGACAATAGCCGCGCCCAGCAACAGGGGGATAAACCATTGCCACAGTGCCGGCAGTGGCGCCTCCGTCATGCTGATAGGATTGCATTTTTCCTGGTCAGCCGCTTCGAGTACTGCGCTGTATATACCGGCGGCAGCAATACCCGCACCTGAAAGGTTTCGACTTGTTGCGCTATGCGCGGACAGCGTGCTTTGCAGCAGCGGCCGCATCCGGCTGACAGCCTCCATGGACAGGAGAATGCGTACGGCAATGCGTTCCCTGAAGCTACGGGAACTGAACGGGGTAAACAGCTGCATCAGGGCTGCAAGTAACTGCTCGCGCGCAGTTGTCTGCAGCAGCAGGTGTACCGCGGCGACAATGATGGCCAGTACCAGCATGCGAATGGCGCCCAGTTGCAAGCCTTCGATAGTCGGTGAAAACATTGCTGCAGCCGGGAACAATGGCTCACCTGGCGTCCACCATCCATAGACCAGCAATATCGCCAGCATCAGCCAGCGTAATCGCTTCAGCATGGCCAGCAGGCTGCCCATGGCTGGAAACCGGTTCAGCAGGTAAGTTGCGCCGAGCAGAATGAGGCCAGCGACAAGCAGGGTCGGTCGTGCGAGTGAAGTTCCTGCAGAAAACAGCAGTAAGGTGACTACCCGGATCAGGGGATGGATTTCAGACAATATTGGAAATAAGGGACTCTGCCTCGCTTTTCTGTTCCGCGCTGCCCTCTTCAATTACTTCCTGCAGAATACTGCGGGCACCTTCCGGATCTTCCATATCGAGATAGGCTCGTGCCAGGTCCAGTTTTGTGGCTACTTCATCTGTGCTTGCCAGCAATCCTTCTCCCTGTGCCTCATCCTCCTCGCCGCTATCATCCAGGCTAAACTCAAGGCTTCCGGAACCTTCACTGGTCTCCGCATCCATGTCCAAAGCAAGGTCGTCGTCATCCTCACTTGTACTGGACTGGGAGGCCATATCATCCAGTCCGGACAAATCCATATCAAAATCGACCGTCTCGCCGGTGTCGCCAGCAAGCTGCTTCGCCGAGGTGTAGAGCTCATTACCCGGTGAGAGTTCGTAACCCATTGCAGCAATGCTGTTCCACTTGCCGTCATCTTCCGGCGCCAACTCCCTGTATTCGTTCGCGGCGATATTAAACGCCGCGACATTGCCGGCCGCATGAAATACTTCCAGCAGCTTGGCGCGTAGAGCAATGTTATCCGGATCCTCCTTTAATGCCACCTGCAGCACATCCTCTGCCTGGTGTACACGCCCGTAAGCCAGGTAGACATCGGCCTCGGTGATCGGGTCATTGGCAACCTCGGACGAAACTTCCTGCAGGGCATCGTGGCTGTCTTCAGAGAAGGTACCCGGATCACTGATCGTGATTGCCGGTTTATCCGGTTTGGATGCATCTTCGCCAGCTGCAGCAAGTTGTTTGTCGAGCGTCTGCTCATCGTCAAACATACCCTGACTTTTGCGCTGGCGCGTGGCACCCCAGAGGAACCCGCCAAGCAACATGGCAACCAGAACCCCAAGCCCGGCAAGTACCGGGTTATCCATAATCCTGTTGACAATCCCCCCTGTTTCACTGACAGGCGATTCTGCCTCAGCGGCATCCCCGGCTTCAACAGCTGCCATGTCTTCAGGAGTTACATCTTCCGTTTCGGTCACATCGATGGTTTTCGTAGCACCAGCCATTTCCTCATCGCTGCCGGTTGCAGCTGATTGTTCTGTTTCATCGGCGGGCACTTCAACCTCATCGATGACAGCTGTTTCCGCGACCGGGCTGTCTACGTTATTTTGCAGGCTGGCGAGTGAATCACTCTTCAACTCGAGCAGGCGTTCCATTCGCTTGATAGTCGCTTCCAGTTCGAGCACACGGGACTGCAGTTCTTCTGCCTTGGCCTTGCCGGCTTCAATCTCTTCCGCTGCCAGTGCAAGTTGCCGGCGGATAGCGTCATCTCCGGCTGATTCCGAACCCGGATCACCTGTCTCGCCACTGGTCGTTGCCGAGCCCGCCACTGGCTCACCTTCCGGCGCTGTTAATTTCAGCTGGGCTTCGGTCATGACGACAGTCTCAGCCGGCGTGGCCGGCATTTCCACAAGCGGCTCTTCTTGCGCCGCTCGTTCCTCAACCGCAGGCGTCTCCCTTGTTGCAATTCTGGCGGCATTACGCTTATCAAGCCATTCGTCATACTGGCGCGTGGCCTCGGCGCGTGCCTGGTTCGTGCTCAGGGCGAGAATTGCCTCCCGGTCCGGAACCGTTAGCGTGCTGCCCGCCTTCAGGTTATTGATGTTGTTGTCCGTAAAGGCCTCCGGATTGGCCCGCAGCAGCGCAATCATCATTTGTTGAATGCTGATATCGGAATCCGGGCGCAATTTTACCGCTATACCCCACAGGGCTTCTTCACGCCGGACCTTGCCGTAGGTATTTGCCCTCTTTTGCCTGACAGGTGCCGGTCTGTAGGTGGTGGGTGAGGTCTTCGCGACCGGGGCTGCCTGCCTGGCCGGTTCAATGCGGGGCGGCACAACGGCTGGCGCCTGCACAACCGGGGCGACCGGTGCCACGGGGGTTGCCGGCATGGTAACCGGCGGATCAACAAGCACCGTGTACTCCCTTACCATCCGGCCATTTTCCCAGATCATTTCCAGCAGGAATTCAAGATAGGGTTCGCGCACAGGATCAAAACTACTGACCTTGATGACCGACTTGCCACTGCTATCCTGTGCAACCTCGAACTTGAAATCACCGAGGATTTTCGCACGGCTCAGACCAAGTCGCTCGTGTTGTTCGCGGGATGCCAGCGCGATCTTGATCTGGGAAGTATCCACGCCGACAACGGAAGTCAGGCTGATTTCCGCTCTCATCGGCTGGTTCAGTGACGATTGCATCTCTATTTCGCCTAGACCGAGCGCATTAAGACGGATAGACACTATTAGCAGCAATAGTGCTAGCGCAACAGCCGATTTCCTGACCATACCTGGCTCCCCTGCAGTTGACTCTTCCATAGACCTGTAAATAGACCGCTCTCTGATTCAGCGCAGACTATAACTCACAAATACTTTTTGACCAATATTTCAGCTATCTGGACGCTGTTCAGCGCGGCGCCCTTGCGCACGTTATCGGCCACCACCCACAGATCCAGACCACGCGGATGGGATATGTCCTCGCGGATTCTGCCCACATAAACGGGGTCGTTACCGGCACCTTCAGAGACAGCCGTGGGGTAAGCGCCATCCACATGCTCGTCAACAACCACGACCCCCGGCGCCGTTTGCAGCAGGGACCTGGCCTGGTCCGCTGTCAGTTTATCCCGTGTCTCGATATGCACGGCTTCGGAATGGCCGAAGAACACCGGCACGCGAACGGCCGTCGGGTTTACCCGGATGGTGTCATCGCCCATGATCTTCCAGGTCTCCCAGACCATCTTCATCTCTTCCTTGGTGTAACCATTTTCCTGGAATACATCGATTTGTGGCAAGACATTAAAGGCAATCTGTTTCGGATAGACCTCGGCCGAAATCGAGTTGCCATTCAGCAACTGTGCAGTCTGCGTCGCCAGCTCCTCGATCGCCTCTTTCCCTGTTCCTGAAACCGCCTGGTAGGTGCAGACATTGATCCGCTCGATTCCCGCCGCATCATACAAGGGTTTCAACGCAACCAGCATCTGGATGGTCGAACAGTTCGGATTGGCAATAATGCCACGATTCGTATAGGCGGCTATGGCATCCGGGTTTACCTCGGGCACCACCAGCGGTATGTCATCGTCATAACGAAACCGGGAGGTGTTGTCGATGACCACGCAACCGGCTTCAGCCGCCAGCGGCGCGTATTGCGCGGAGATACCCGCACCGGCTGAAAACAGGCCGATCTGTACCCTGCTGAAATCAAAATCATCCAGGTCCTCAACCGCCAGCCAGGTATCCCTGAACGGCAGCTTTTTTCCGGCCGAGCGTTTACTGGCCAACGGGTAGACGTTATTTACCGGGAAATCCCGCTCCCCCAGTATCGCGAGCATGGCCTCGCCAACCGCACCGGTGGCGCCGACTACTGCAACATCGTATTTGTCCGACATTTTGTGTTTCCCTGATAGATCTAATATTAAACCCGGCTAACCCGCCTGCAGCGCCGCGACTACCGCATCACCCATCTCGCGCGTACCCACTTCCTGCATGCCAGCCGATGCAATATCCGGGGTACGCAAGCCATTGTCCAGCACCTTGCCGACCGCTTCGTCAATGCGTCCCGCCAGTGCTGCTTCGTTCAGGCTGTAACGCAGCATCATGGAAACCGAGAGTATCGTTGCCAGCGGATTTGCCACACCCTTGCCTGCAATGTCGGGTGCCGAGCCGTGAATCGGTTCATACATACCCTTGCCCTCGGCATCGAGTGAAGCGGAAGGCAACATGCCAATCGACCCGGTGAGCATGGCGGCTGCATCCGAGAGGATGTCACCAAACATGTTTCCGGTCACCATGACATCAAATTGTTTGGGTGTGCGCACCAGCTGCATGGCCGCGTTATCGACGTACATGTGACTGAGCTCGACATCCGGGTAGTCGTCCGCCAGGCCGGTCATCACGCTGCGCCAGAGCTCCGAAACCTCGAGGACATTTGCCTTGTCGACCGAGCACAGTCGCTTACCGCGCTTGCGTGCAATTTCAAACGCAGAACGACCGATACGTTCGATTTCCGATTCACTGTATACCAGTGTATTGAAACCCTCTCGCTGTCCGTCATCAAGCGTGCGGATGCCACGTGGCTGACCGAAATATATCCCGCCGGTCAATTCACGCACGATCATGATGTCCAGCCCGCTGACAATGTCCGCTTTCAGGGTCGAGGCCTGCGCCAGCTGCGGATAGAGGATCGCCGGTCGCAGATTGGCAAACAGGCCCAGCTCCGAACGCAGGCCCAGCAGACCCTGTTCCGGCCGCAGGGCACGCTCCAGCCCGTCCCACTGCGGTCCACCCACCGAACCCAGCAAGATGGCATCGGCCGAACGGGCGCTGTTCAGCGTGATTTCCGGCAGCGGATGACCGTGGGCCTCGTAACCGGCGCCGCCGACCGGTACGCGCTCGGTTTCAATATCCAGGCCAAATTCAGCCGCCAGAACGGCCAGCACCTTTTCCGCCTCCTGGATGATTTCCGGACCGATCCCATCGCCCGGCATCACTGTAATTTTATATTTCATTTTATATACTTATAAATCATTAGTGACCATGATTCTCGAACAACCAGGGCGCACGCTGCCGATGCGTCTGCTCGAATGCGCGGATCTCCTGCGCATGCTCCAGCGTCAGGCCGATATCGTCCAGCCCGCGGATCAGGCAATCCTTGCGAAAGCCATCCACCTCGAAGTGAATGGCCTCGCCCGCGGGAGTGCTGATGAGCTGTGCGGGCAAGTCGACGCTCAGGGCGTAACCCGGCGCCTGTTGCTGTTCAGTGAACAGCCGGTCAACCACCTCGGTTGCCAGTGCAATCGGCAACACGCCATTCTTGAAGCAGTTATCCGCAAATATTTCAGCAAAGCTCGGTGCGATGACCACACGGAAACCGTAATCAAGCAGGGCCCAGACGGCATGTTCACGCGAGGAGCCGCAGCCGAAATTTTCCCGGGCCAGCAAGATGGCTGCACTCTGGTAACGCTCCTTGTTGAGCACGAAGTCAGGATTTGGAATACGGGCAGCATTGTCCATGCCCGGCTCACCCGCGTCCCTGTAGCGCCATTCGTCAAACAGGTTTGGGCCAAAGCCGCTGCGCTTGACCGACTTGAGAAACTGCTTGGGTATGATCGCATCGGTATCGACATTCGCCCGATCAATTGGCGCAACCAGGCCTGTGAACGACTCAAACTTGTCCATACTCATCCTGTTTCCTTGCTGACATCGACAAAATGCCCGGTCACGGCCGCGGCAGCCGCCATCGCCGGACTGACGAGGTGGGTACGCCCGCCCTGTCCCTGGCGTCCCTCGAAGTTGCGGTTCGAGGTCGAGGCGCAACGATCGCCGGGCGCCAGCCGGTCCGCGTTCATGGCAAGGCACATGGAGCATCCGGGCTCGCGCCACTCGAAGCCGGCCGCCTTGAAGATTTCATCCAACCCCTCCGCTTCGGCCGCACGCTTGACCAGACCGGAGCCCGGCACCACCAGCGCCTGGCGGATACTGCCGGCAACCTTGCGGCCGCGGATGGCAAGAGCCGCTGCACGCAGATCCTCGATCCTTGCATTGGTGCATGAACCGATAAACACATGATCCGGGCGGACCTCGCCGATCGGCGTACCCGCCTCCAGACCCATGTACTTAAGCGCATTACGCATACCTTCACGCCGGACGCTGTCGTTCTCCTTGTCCGGGTCCGGCACCACCCCGTCGACGTCTACCACCATTTCCGGCGAGGTACCCCAGGTCACCTGTGGTTTCAGGCGGCTGGCATCGAAGACAAAGGTCTTGTCGTATTCTGCAGAAGCGTCACTGTGCAGTTTCTTCCAGCTGCTAACCGCACGATCCCACAACTCGCCTGTAGGTGAGAACGGACGCCCGGCCAGGTAATCGATGGTCGTATCATCCACGGCAACCATGCCCGCGCGTGCCCCGGCCTCGATGGACATATTACATACCGTCATGCGCCCCTCCATCGAGAGTCCGCGAATAGCCGAACCGGTAAATTCGATGGTGCAGCCGGTACCGCCGGCAGTACCGATTTTACCGATGACGGCCAGCACAATGTCCTTGGCGGAAACACCGTCTGCCAGCCGGCCGTCCACGCGCACCTGCAAGGTACGGCTCTTGCGCAAAATGATGCATTGCGTTGCCAGTACATGCTCGACATCGGATGTCCCCACGCCAAATGCCAGGGCCCCGAATGCGCCATGGGTCGAGGTGTGCGAGTCACCGCACACCAGTGTCATGCCCGGCAGGGTTGCACCCTGTTCCGGTCCGACCACGTGGACGATGCCCTGGCGCGGATCATTCATGGAAAACTCTGTAATACTAAATTCGCTGCAATTGGCGTCGAGCGTTTCGACCTGCAGGCGCGACACAGGATCAACAATTCCTCCCGCCCGGTCCGTGGTCGGTACATTGTGATCGGGCACGGCAAGAATGGCATCAGTCCGCCACGGCTTGCGCCCTGCCAGCCGCAGCCCTTCAAAGGCCTGTGGGGAAGTCACCTCGTGGACCAGGTGGCGATCGATGTAAATGAGCGCCGTGCCGTCAGCATCCTCGCGAACAAGGTGTGATTCCCAGAGTTTGTCGTAGAGCGTCTTGCCGGACATCGATCCTGATCCGTTGTTAGCCATGCCGCGCGAAAAGCGGAATTATATAGGATGTGGACAATGAAACCATCATTACCCTTCAGGCATCCGGCAAATTACGGATGCCGAGAAGTATCACGCATAGCGCGCACAGCGCTGCCCCCGCGGCCATCAGGTACATTGCCTGGGGCCCGATCCCGCTCCACAGATAGCCACTGGCGAGACTGCCAGCCGCCCCGCCGGCACCAAAACTCAGGCTGCTGTAGAGTGCCTGTCCACGACCCTGGTTTGCCCCCGTAAACATGTGATGAATCAGGTAAATGACGACCACGTGGAAAAGTCCGAAACTGGCGGCATGCAGCAACTGTGAGCTGGCGATGATGATCATATTGTCTGCAAAGCCGGCGACCAGCAACCAGCGCAGCATGGTCAATATGACCGCGGCCAGCAACAGGGCACGCGCGCCATAACGCGGCAGCAATACCGGCATCAATAAAAAAACGCCGATCTCTGCCAGCACACCCAGCGCCCAGAGTTGACCGATCAGGGCGGTCGAGTAGCCGTAGTTCTCCAGATAGATGCTGAAAAATACGTAATAGGGGCCATGACTAAACTGGACCAGGAAACTCACCAGTAACAGGGAAAGGACAACCGGACGCTTCAACACCTCGAACAGGTGCTCCTGGCCAAGCGCCAGATGACCCGCTGCGAACTCCGGCACCAGCAGGCTGCTCACCCAGATAGCGCCAAACAACACCAGCAGCACCCATGGGAGCAGCCCGGTTCCATAAGCCCCGAGCACAGGACCCAGTGCGGCAACCGCGACGATGAAACCAACCGAACCCCACAGGCGGATGCCGCTGTAGTGATGAGTATTGCCGCCAAGATGGTTCATGGTGGTGGCTTCGAACTGCGGCAGCGAGGCATTCCAGAAAAAGCTGTATACCGTCATCACCAGTGCCAGCCACCAGTAATTGTTGCTGACAAAGACACCCGCAAAGGTGACGGTTGCCAGCAGTGAGGCAAAGCGCACGATCTTCATACGGTCCCCGGTATGATCTGCGATCCACCCCCATACATTGGGCGCGACAATCTTGGTCGCCATGAGGATGGCGACCAGTTCACCTATCTGGCTGACACTGAAACCGAGCGACTTGAGATACAGGCCCCAGTAAGGAACCAGCGCGCCAAGGGTGGCGAAATAGAACAGGTAAAAACCTGACAAGCGCCAGTAAATCATGTCACGGAAAAATCAGGGCCGTGATTTTCAGGTGTCGGGTTGATTTCCATCCTGAAAGAATATCTCTCGCAAAGACGCCAGGATCGCAAAGTTATAACCTATTGTAAGAATGTATATAAACATTTCTTTCTTTACGGCTTTGCGAGAGAACTAGAAGTCTGTATGAAAGGCCACCAGGCTAGTCCGCGGCACTCGAGGGGATCACCGGCGTGTCGGAGACTACATCCATATTTTGTGCCCGGTGTCGCAGCACATGGTCCATCAATACGATAGCCAGCATGGCCTCGGCGATCGGGGTGGCCCGGATGCCCACACAGGGGTCATGGCGCCCGGTGGTAATCACCTCTACCGGCTTGCCGCTGACATCAACAGTTTTGCCGGGAAGCCTGATACTCGATGTCGGCTTGAGTGCGATACTTACAAGGATATCCTGGCCGCTGGAAATACCGCCAAGCACCCCGCCTGCATGGTTGCTCAAAAAACCCGCGGGAGTAATTTCATCACGATGCTCGGTGCCCTTGTGTTCGACACTGGCAAAGCCGGCGCCGATCTCCACGCCTTTTACGGCATTGATACTCATCATGGCGTGGGCGATATCGGCATCCAGCCGGTCGAAAATCGGTTCACCCAGGCCCGGGTGCATTCCGCTGGCGACGACGTTTACCCGCGCACCCACAGAATTACCTTCCTTGCGCAGGGCGTCCATGTAGGTTTCCAGCTCCGCCAGACGTTCCGGATCCGGACAAAAGAACGGGTTTTCACCAACGCTAGACCAGTCTTTCAGCTCCAGCCTGATCGGTCCCAGCTGTGCAAGGTAGCCATGGATTTCGATGCCATAGCGTTTATGCAGGTATTTTTTCGCAATTGCCCCGGCGGCAACACGCATCGCAGTCTCGCGCGCCGATGAGCGGCCGCCACCACGGTAGTCACGAAGGCCGTACTTTTGCTTGTAGGTATAGTCTGCATGACCAGGACGGAAACGGTCCATGATTTTGGAATAGTCTTTCGATTTCTGATCCGTGTTCAGGATCATCAGCCCGATCGGGGAACCGGTGGTCCTGCCTTCAAATACCCCGGAGAGAATCTGCACCTCATCCGCCTCACGCCGCTGCGTGGTATGGCGGGATTTCCCCGGCTTGCGGCGATCCAGATCATCCTGCAGGTCTGCCGTGGACAGCTCCAGTCCCGGCGGACAGCCATCCACGATGCAGCCCAGCGCAGGTCCATGGCTCTCGCCGAAACCGGTGACCGTGAATAATTTTCCGAAACTGTTGCCTGACATGAAGTGATTGTAGCGACTCTCGAGTGCCCAGTCGCCCCCTTGTTGGATTAAAGCCCGCCGGAGAACGCCCGATATGCTTGCTGTAGCTGTCGATTAAACCCGCATGGAGAACATAATGGCCCGGACACAGGCACAACGGAACACCCTGGTTGGCGACTTCCTTGGACAGCCAATCTACCGGACAATCGAATCACAAAATGTCATTTACGTGTTTGATCGCATTGCAGAGAATATAGACGGTGAATTCCCGCTCGATCAGCTGAACAAGAATGAATTGCTCATCAAACCCGGCTTGATCTATCGCCTCAAGGCCTGAACCTGACAGTCGTGGTGTTCAGATAATCTGCGAGCTGATTTATTCACCCTGCAGATCCAGACCTTCCCTGTGTGTCTGGTTGATCATGTAAAGCAGGCGAACACAGGGCAGTTGCATCTCCGAAAGTTTCTTTACAATACGCATGTATGGAAGGTCATTGCGGCCAAACTGATAGCTACCGTCTGCCATGGACGCACGCAATTCACGCATCTCCTTCATCAACGGATCTACAAACGAACAATTACCCTGGTCGTCATCGAAGGCATATCTGCTGACTTCCCTGATATCCCCGAGTTCGTCGATTACCTGCTCGATCAGCCTGACGTACTCTTCCGCGGTTTTGGCACGCAGCCCCATCAGTCATTAACCTCGTCTTGATCCCCGCCTGGCAGGCCTCGCTCAACAGCGACCTGCCTGAATGTTTGCGCATGCTCCCGCAGGCGGGTTGACTCCAGCATGAACACCCCTTCTCCGCCATATTCAAATTCCAGCCACAAAAACGGGACGCCTGGATATTGCTCGACCAGCCGCTGTTGCGAATCACCGACCTCGACAACCAGTATGCCATCATCTTGCAGGTAGGCAGCCGCTTCATTCAGGATCGAGCTGACCACGTCCAGGCCATCGGATCCGGCAACCAGACCCAGCGCAGGTTCATGCTTGTATTCAGCCGCTAACCCGAATACTTCCTGCCGCGGAACGTAGGGCGGATTCGATACAATGATGTCATAGCGCGCTGCTTTCAAACCGCTAAACAGGTTCGACTGCATAGCCCTCACCCGGCCCTCGAGATGGTGACGGCGTATATTCACATCGGCAACATCCAGCGCATCAGTCGAAAGGTCAGCCATATCGACACGGGCATCAGGGAATGCACAGGCACAGGCAATGCCGATACAACCACTGCCGCAGCACAGATCCAGGACCTTGTGCACGCGCCGCGGGTCGATCCAGGGTGCGAACCCGGCTTCAACCAGTTCGGCAATCGGCGATCGGGGTACCAGCACCCGCTCATCCACATAGAATGAGAGGCCTGCAAAACGTGCCTCGTTTACCAGGTAGGCTGCAGGCTTGCGGCTGGCAATGCGCCGTTCAAGCAATGCAATCACCCGCAGACGGTCTGCATCTTCGAGCTCGGCATCAAGAACCGCGTCGGGCTGATCGTAACCGATCTGCAGCTCATGCAGGACCAGCGCCGCAGATTCATCGAGCGCATTATCCGTTCCATGACCGAATGCCAGTCCGGCCTGTTCAAACATGCCGGCACCCCAGTGGATCAATATCCTGGGGGTTACAGGTGATTCTGTCAGGAATACGGTCATAACCATGCGTTCCCGGGCGGTAGACAGGGTGCTTCAGGCAACACTCTGTGAAATAATAACTGCCATGACTGACTCCGCAAAACAACGAAAGACTGCACGAATATTGTTCATGGCGATGCTGGCCGTGCTTGCCATAGCGGCAGGCATGTGGTCTGCCACCATGATACTTGATCGCCAGTCCGCTCTGCAGGAACTTGAGGCAACGCGCTTCCCGGTGGCCCGGCAACTGGCCCCGTTCGAGCTGGTAGACCACAAGAACCAGGCTTTCAATGAAACAACGCTGCGCAACAGGTGGTCTTTTCTGTTCTTTGGCTACACACACTGTCCGGATGTATGTCCCATAACACTGGCCGTTTTAAACACGGTTGCCAGCCGGCTGGAGGATGTCAATGCCGATATCCGCTTTGTATTTGTCAGCGTCGACCCGGAGCGTGATACCCCGGAGCAACTCGCCCGGTTTGTAACCTATTTCAACGGCGACTTTATCGGCCTGACCGGCTCAAAGGCGCAGATCGAACAATTCACCCGGGACCTTGGCGTCATGCATATGCGTGTTGCTGGCGAAGAAAATGCGACGGGCTACCTCGTCGACCATACGGCATCAGTCTTCCTGATCGATCCTGATGGCCGCTATCATGCAGTATTCAGTCCGCCACTGGCAGTTGATGCAATCACCGCTGATTTCAGAAAAATCCTCAAGGCCTATCGCTAGACTACCCTCCACCAGGACAACACCCGATGCATTCCGACACAGAAGCGAAATAACTGATGAAAACAAAAAACCTCCCATTTCACATTGCCCTGCTGACAGCCCTGTGCCTGTGCACGGCTGCCACTGCCGCGACACTCGATATTTCGCATGCATGGGTCAGGGAGGCACCTCCTGCCAGCAAGGTGCTGGCAGCCTATATGGCCATCAGGAACCCGGGTGATGCTGTTATCAGTATCAGCGGCATTTCCAGCCCGGATTTCGAATCTGCCGAACTGCATCGCACCGTCGTCAGCGAAGGTATGGCGCGCATGCTGCATATCAAACAGCTCGAGATACCGGCAAAGGGTACTGTCATGCTGGAACCCGGCGGGCTGCACCTGATGCTGTTCAACCCGAGTCGCCCGCTGGCCGCCGGCGACCGTGTCACCCTGACCCTGCATCTGAGCAACGATATCTGCCTGACGCTGGACACACCCGTGATCCGCCGGGCCGATGACGGCCAGACACATCAACACCATTAACCCGGCAGCTTCAGGTTCATGCCCGTGAAAACTGCGAGCCTCGCGGACCTCATAAAGTCCTGGCCCTTGTTAATACTGCCGCACCAGCTGCTGTCCAGACTGGTACGCAGGGCGACACGCTGGAAATCCGCTTTCTGGAAAAATACGCTCATCCGGCTGTTCATCAGGCACTTCAATGTCGACATGTCGGAAGCTGAGTTTCCCGATGCCAGTGACTATGCCGACTTCAACGTCTTCTTTACCCGAGCCCTGAAGTCGGGCGTTCGACCGCTTGACATGGATCCACGGGCTATTCTCTCGCCGGTTGATGGCTGTGTCAGTGAAGCCGGCGATATCACCAGCGGACGCCTGATCCAGGCAAAAGGACGTGATTACTCGCTCGCTACATTACTCGGTGGCGATCAAAGCCGGGCGCTACCCTTCGAGGCTGGCAAGTTCGCCACCCTCTACCTTTCACCGCGCGACTATCACCGCATTCACATGCCTTGCAAAGGCCGGCTGCTTGAGACTACCTATATACCGGGCAGATTATTCAGTGTAGGCCCGCACACGGTGCGTGCAATACCGGACCTGTTTACCCGGAATGAACGCCTGGTGACCCTGTTTGAAACGGATGTCGGGCCCATGGCCGTCATCCTGGTGGGTGCCATATTCGTGTCCTGCATGGAAACCGTCTGGGGGGGCATCGTAAACCCGCATATGGGCATGACCCTGGAAACCAGCCTCCATGATCAACCCGGAAGCAGGCCGGTCGAACTCCGGCCCGGAGATGAGATGGGACGCTTCAATATGGGCTCCACCGTTATATTGCTGTACGGTCCCGGCCGGATCGACTGGATCAGCAGCCTGCTAAACGGCCAGCCGGTGCGGATGGGTGAGGCAATCGGACACCAGCGCGGCTGAACATCGACTGCCTGCGTGTTAACCAAACGCGCGGCTCCCCGTTAGCGGCTTATGAGTCAACCAGAAAGGAGCCGCACTCATGAAAATTCGTTCACTGCTAATTCCGTCATTGCTTGTATTCGGCCTCTCCCTTGGTCTGTCGACATCTGCCCAGGCGGGAAAAACGCATTATTCCGCCGCCCTGCATGGCGCAGATCATGGCTATGTACACGCCAAGCAGCGCCGCGACTTGCGCCATCATGTTAAACATCAGCGTCGCCATTGTGACTACCGCGGCCATAAGCAGCATAGCCGTCATTATGGCCGTTTTCACCGCTACCATAGCGACCGTTACCGCCATGGGCATGACGGCCATTACGGGCAGAGGAGACATGGAGACCATCATGACAAGGGTAGCCGCGCTCGCCACCGGAGCTAGTCCAGGGCATGAATCGGTTATACTGCGCGAACTGGCAGGGTGTGTCCCACTGGCGGGACACACCCTGAAAATCATGACCATGGACTGCACGGAATCGCTGTGCTCAACAAATACCGGGCGCATTTCCAGGCATCGCCCTGAAGCTACCTTGCCCATAGATCAGCAAAAAAACCGACAACTGGAACGCTTCTTCATCGACTGGGAGGAGCGGGCGTTTTATATCGCCTACGCCGCCCTCTGGGACCGGGAGTCTTCACTTGATGCCGTGCAGGAGAGTATGACCCGGCTGATAGAATACTACCGTGACAAACCGGCCAAAGAATGGCCGGCGCTGTTCCGCACCATACTGAACAGCAAGATCAATGATATTCGACGCCGGCGCATGCTGGAACAGGGCAAGCACAAACTGCTGTCATTGACCGGCCTGTTTCAGAAAGACACTGACGAGGCCGGGGCAAACATGGAATACGAGCTACCGGCCGCCGGTCGCGATGACGATATAACCGCTCCCGAGGCAGAAATTGTCGCCGCGGAGCTGCGCAGCAAGGTGGCCGATGCCCTGCAATCACTCTCTGAAAGGCAGCGCCAGGTATTTATACTCAGGGAATGGCGTGGTATGACTATCAATGAAACAGCGCAGACGCTCGGCTGCTCGGAAAACAGCGTCAAGCAGCACCATTTCAGAGCGCTGCGTACATTACGCGTGCAATTAGCGGAGGTGTGGAATCATGCACAGCCAACAACATCCTGATCCGGAACTGCTGGATCGGCTGCGTGCCGGACTGCTGGATGATCAGGCAGATGAGAAAAGGTCACTGCAAGACCACATCGAGCAATGCCCGTCCTGCCAGTCGCACTACAACAGCTGGCAGCAGCTTGGCCCTGCTGCACTCGGCCCGCAGCTGGACGCGGCTGCACTCGGGCGTTCCCTGCAAGGCAGGCGTCGGCAGGCCCTGGAGCAGGCAGAGACGCGCCATGCGCGCACATTTGTCCCATATGCGACGGCGGCACTGTTGCTGATCGCCGTCTCGATCGGCTACTGGGTGGCCCAGCCAGGGCACCAGGATACACAACTGGCGACGGCAGAGTCTGGCCAGGAAATACCGGACCTGTATGAAGATATCGACTTTTACCTCTGGCTTGCCGGCCAGAATGGTAATAGCATCGACAATGAAGACAGCAACCCGAACAATACCTGACATGAACTGTGTAATCGCTGCAAGGTCCCTGCTGCTGGCGCTGGCTTTAACGCTCGGCTCCCAGGCCGTACTCGCGGCCAGGGCCATCCCCTGGGATTCCCTGAACGAAACAGAGCAGTCCGCGTTGCGACAATACCGGGGAAACTGGTCGAACATCACCCCGGGAGAACAACAGAAGCTACGCCAGGGTGCGCGCAAGTATCTTGAACTTAGCCCGCAACAGCGTCAGGCAATTGAACGAAAACGCAGTCAATATGAAAAAATGCCCCCGCATGAACGCCAGCAGTTACGCAAGGAATACCGCAGACAGAAACAGGAACAATAAACCGGCAGTCGCGCCATCCAGCGACCATCCCAGCGCTTACAGTCGGCTGCCCTTCTCTGCTATGCTTTGCGCGCCCGCACTCCGGGTACTTGCTACAGGCAGAAAATCATGCATCCCACGCTGAATATCGCTGTCCGCGCGGCACGAAGTGCCGGCAACGTCATCATCCGCAATCTCGGCAAGCTGGACTCACTTACCGTGCACTCCAAGAGTCGCAATGACTTTGTCAGTGAAGTCGATACCCAGGCAGAAAAGGAAATCATCCATATCCTGCGCAAGGCCTTCCCCGATCATGGCATTCTTGCAGAGGAAAGCGGCCATCATGACGGCGATGAATATCAATGGATCATCGACCCTCTGGACGGCACAACAAACTTCCTTCACGGGTTCCCGCAATTTGCCGTATCCATCGGCCTCAGGCACAAGGGCAGGCTGGAACAGGGTGTCATCTACGATCCATTACGCCAGGAATTATTCACCGCTACACGCGGAGAGGGGGCCATGCTGAATGACCGCCGCATCCGCGTAACAACCCGCAAGGAACTTGACGGCGCCTTGCTGGGCACCGGCTTTCCGTTTAAATCGCAGCAACACCTGGACACCTACCTGGATATGTTCCGCGCCCTGTTTCCCAGGACTGCCGGTATCAGGCGCGCCGGCTCGGCTGCTCTCGACCTCGCCTATGTTGCCAGCGGCCGTCTTGATGGCTTCTGGGAGATCGGTTTGAGCATCTGGGATATGGCCGCAGGCGTATTGCTGATCCGGGAAGCCGGCGGCCTGTGTGGCGATTTTAGCGGCGGGCATGATTTTTTAAGCAACGGCAACCTGGTCAGCGCCAACCCGAAACTGTTTGCAGAAATCCTGAAAACCATTCGTCCCTGCGTTACGGACGAACTGCGTACAAAATAACCCCCCCCTTATCGGCCAGGCTGTAAGCCTGATGCGACTGGCGTCGAGATATCCCTACGCCTGCCGCAGCGGCTGGCTTGTTCAAGTTTGCTGCATGGTCGCCGATTATTGAGCCATATACACGGCTGTAGTCCAGCCATAACCGGATTGATAATCAGGATAAAAAGATATGGCTAAATCAATGAAAGGGAACAAGATTAACAACAACGCCCTGGAAGTGATCATGCGTGACGTGCTGCACGGCATGGCGGATTTCACCCGGGACAGCAGCTGCGGCAGCGAGCTCGGCAACCTGGAGATCGTTGCCGTCGAAAGCCCGCAGCGCCAGTCGCAGGCGACTGCCAGAATATTGCCATTCCCGACTGCCGGAAAGACAGCTGCCAAAAAATAACCCTGCAGCAGGCACAGACGCCTGCTTAAACGCTGCTTCCTTCGCGCCCTTCCTCTTCCTTTTTTGCGGGCATTAAATCTGCCTTGGTGACACCCAGCGCCAGCGTGGCGGTACTTGCCACGTAGATCGATGAATAGGTGCCGACGATGACACCGAGGATCAGGGCCAGTGAGAATCCATGTATGACTTCGCCACCAAATACAAACAACGACATCAGCACCAGCAAGGTTGTCAGAGAGGTTATCATGGTTCGTGACAGCGTTTGATTGAGCGATGCATTGACGACTTGAACAGACGTCCGTTTACGCATTTTACGGAAGTTTTCGCGTATGCGGTCAAATACCACGATGGTGTCGTTCAGCGAATAACCGATCACCGCAAGCAGGGCCGCGACCACAGTGAGATCAAAGTCACTCTGCGTCAGCGAGAAAAAGCCGAAGATGATCAACACATCGTGAATCAGGGCAGCCACAGCGCCTGGCGCAAAACGCCACTGGAAGCGGAACATAATGTAGAGAAGAATCCCGATCAGCGCATAGACCATTGCCAGGGCACCCTGCTCCGTCAGCTCCTTGCCAACCTGTGGGCCTACAAATTCAACACGGCGCATCTCGACACTTGCGTCCTGCACCCGCAAGGCTGCCAGCACCTCCTCGCTTAGCTGGGCACTTTCCCTGCCTTCGCGGGGCGCTATCCTTATGAGCACATCACGGGAGGAGCCAAAATGCTGCGCCTGTGCCAGGTCAAAACCGGAATCAGACAGCACCGTGCGTACCTCCTCCAGCTCGACTGCTTGCGGGTAGCCAACTTCAATCAGTGTTCCACCGGTAAAATCGATGCCGAGATTCAAACCCCTGAAAACCAGTGAAACGACGGCAATGACAAGCATTAATATGGAAAATATGACAGCAATGCGCCGCTTGCTCATGAAATCGATATTCAGTTTACCTTTGAAAATTTGCATGCTTATCCGCCTTCGCTAATCAGATCGACAACCGGGAAATACGCCGGCCACCGTAGACAAGATTTATCACTGCACGGGTGCCGAGTATGGCAGTAAACATTGAGGTTAGTATCCCGATTGACAGGGTTACTGCAAAGCCTTTAATTGGACCGGTTCCATAACTCAGCAGGACAATAGCCGCAATCAGGGTGGTAATGTTCGCATCGGCAATTGTAGAAAAAGCCTTCTCATAGCCTGCCTGTATACTCGCTTGCGGACTGTTGCCGTTGCGCAGTTCTTCGCGTATTCGCTCGAAAATAAGAACATTAGCATCCACCGCCATGCCCACTGTCAGCACAATACCCGCGATACCCGGTAAGGTGAGTGTCGCCTGCAACATTGAAAGAATGGCGATAATCAGCACCAGGTTCAGGGTCAGCGCAATATCCGCAACCAGCCCGAATAAACGGTAGTAGAGCACCATAAACACCAGCACTGCACAAAATCCGATCAGCACCGAGTTAAAGCCCTGATCAATATTATCCTTGCCAAGACTCGGGCCTATGGTGCGCTCCTCGACGATCTCCATTGGTGCTGCCAGCGCACCGGAGCGCAGCAACAGCGCCAGCTCATGGGCCTCCGCGGGACTGTCCAGGCCGGTTGTCTGGAAACGCTTGCTGAAAACACCCTGAATGGTGGCAACGCTTACCACATCCTCCACCTTCTTGCGTGTCTTCACCGGCTTGCCATCAACAAGGCGTGTTTCTGTCTTGTTCTCGATAAACACCACGGCCATCGGCTTGCCGACGCTTTGCTTGGTGAACTTGAGCATGCTGCGCGCGCCCTTTGCATCGAGCATGACCGTCACGTTGGGTGAGCCTGACTGTTGATCAAAGCCTGAATTGGCATTAATGATCTGGTCACCGGTTGCGATGACCGATTTCTTTAGCAGCACCGGACTGCCGTCACGGCGATAATATACTTTGGAACCGGCAGGCACCTTACCCGCAAGAGCGCTTTCCAGGTCGTGCTCAACGTCGACCGCGCGGTATTCCAGCGTCGCTGTCGCACCCAGTATCTTCTTCGCCTGCGCGGTGTCCTGCACGCCAGGTAACTGCACAACGATACGCTGTGTGCCCTGTTGCTGGATGATGGGCTCCGCCACTCCAAGTTCATTCACACGATTACGCAAGGTGAGAATATTCTGCTGCAGGGCCAGTTTTTGCAGTTCCCTGATCTCGTTCTCGTCAGGCCTTGCAAACAGGGAGGGCTTGTCGTCATCACCCCCCTCCTCGAGTTTCAGTCTCGGACTGTCTTTCCTGATAAGGGCATAGGCCTTTTCACGGTCAGCGCTGTCGCGGAAAATAATCTGCACGCCGCGCTTCTGGGAGCGAATGCTGGAATAGCGGATTTTCGCTTCCCGCATCAGTGTACGCAGGCCCGTGTTATAGCTGTCGATCGACTTCTGGATGGCAGAGTCGATATCCACTTCCATAAGAAAGTGAACCCCGCCACGCAAATCCAGGCCCAGGTACATGGGCAATGCATCAAAGTTGTCCAGCCAGGCAGGCGTGGCGGGCGCCAGGTTCAGGGCAATAATGTAATCCGTGCCCAATGCAGCCTGGGCATACTCAACAGCCTTTAGCTGCTCTTCGGTGTCATTAAAACGAATCAGCAACTTGCCGGTGTCATATTCAACCGACTTTCTGCTTATGCCGGCCTCGTCAAGCGTCTTCAGGAGGCTGTCCTTCACACCCTCATCGAGAACGGCATTACGCGTGCCGGATATCTGCAGGGCCGGGTCTTCACCATACAGGTTCGGTAGCGCATAGATTGCGCCGATTACCAGCACGAAGACAATGAGGAGATACTTCCAAAGCGGATACTGGTTGGTCATTACGGGCCGTCCTTTTGGCGTTACAGCTCTTTTATGGTTCCCTTTGGCACCAGCGTGGAGACTGCATGACGCTGAACCTTCAGGTTCATGCCTTCTGCAACCTCGAGCTCAATGAAGTTATCACCGACCTTCAGGATTTTCCCCAGGACACCGCCGTTGGTAACGATTTCGTCACCCTTGGCCAGCGCCTCAACCATCTGTTTGTGCTCCTTGGCTTTTTTGCTTTGCGGACGGATCAACAGAAAATAGAAAATAACGAAAATGACGATCAGTGGTAAAAAACTGGTCAGCGCATCACCCTGAGCCTGGGGCGCTGCCAGCGCATCTGAAATAAAGAAATTCATGCCTGCTGTTTACTCCTTCATGGTTGTAACCCGATTTGGCGGCTGCTGGTCCGCCCGTGCGATCTCTCTGCTCCGATCGCCCTGTTCAGGTGGCGCATTATGGCACAGACGGCGGCATTTGACCCCGTCGATTGTAAAAATCCTTGCGGAATTCATCCAGCGACCGCTGCTCGATGGCAGCGCGCAGTCCCGCCATCAGCTGCTGGTAATAACCGAGGTTATGAATGGTATTCAGGCGGGCGCCAAGCATCTCGTTGCACTTGTCGAGATGATGCAGATAGGCGCGGCTGTAGTTGCAGCAGCTGTAACAGTGACAGGCCGGATCCACGGGCCCGGTATCCGTCTTGCAGGCGCTGTTACGTATGCGCACCACCCCGCTGCTCACATAGAGGTGTCCATTACGGGCATTGCGGGTAGGCAGTACACAGTCGAACATATCGATTCCGGCATGGACCGCCTCGACGATGTCCTCGGGCGTACCTACGCCCATCAGGTAACGCGGGGCATCTGCAGGCATTTCTTTAAGCGCATGCCGCAACACAGCTTCACGCTCCGGCTTGGGCTCCCCGACCGACAGCCCCCCGAGGGCATAGCCGTCAAAACCGATCTCCCTGAGCCCTTGCAATGACGCACTGCGCAATTCCGGGTACATCCCCCCCTGGACTATCCCGAACAAGGCAGCCGGATTATCTGCATGGGCCTCACGACTGCGCTGCGCCCAGCGCAGCGACAACTGCATGGATTCCCGCGCGGCTGTCTCGCTGGCCGGGTACGGCGTACATTCATCAAAAATCATCACGATGTCGGCACCCAGCTCACGCTGCACGCGCATCGATTCTTCCGGCCCGAGAAAGACCCTGTCGCCATTGACCGGGGAGTGGAAGGTCACGCCCTGCTCGGTTATCTTGCGCAGGGCGTCCAGGCTGAACACCTGGAACCCGCCTGAATCCGTGAGGATCGGGCCGTGCCAATGCATGAAGCCATGCAGGCTGCCATGTTGCCTGATGATCTCCGTACCCGGTCGCAACATCAGGTGAAAGGTATTGCCGAGGATAATCTGGGCGCCGCTTGTCTGTACCTCTTCAGGTGTCATTGCCTTGACCGTTCCGTAGGTGCCGACCGGCATGAATGCCGGGGTGTCGACAATACCCCGCTGAAACGTCATGCGGCCACGGCGGGCCTTGCCGTCGGTATGCGAAATTCCGAATTTCATGGCTGGCGGGCAGGCTTAGTCATCAGCACGACGGTTAATAAACATGGCATCGCCATAACTGTAGAAACGGTAACCGGCCTCGATGGCATGCCGATAGGCTGACATTGTCCTTTGATAACCTGCAAAGGCCGACACCAGCATCAGCAAGGTCGACTCAGGCAAGTGGAAGTTGGTCAACAGCGCGTCAACACACTGAAATCGGTAGCCGGGCGTGATAAACAGGTTGGTCTCACCCCGGCTGGCCTTGACTACCCCATTCTTTACTGCAGACTCGAGGCTACGTACCACGGTCGTGCCTACGGCAACTACACGCCCGCCGTTTCTGCGGGTTTTTTCAATCCTGTTACTGGTCGCCTCGCTCACTTCGTAGTATTCGTAATGCATGACATGATCGGCCAGGTTTTCAACACGCACCGGTTGAAAGGTCCCCGCGCCGACATGCAGGGTAACGAAGTCCGTGTCGATATGGCGCGCATCGAGTTGCTGCATGATGTCTGCATCGAAATGCAAACCCGCAGTTGGTGCGGCCACCGCTCCGGGTACCCGGGCATAGATGGTCTGGTAGCGCTCGTGGTCGGCCGCCTCATCCACGCGTTTTATATACGGAGGCAGCGGCACATGGCCATGCGCCTGTAAATGCTCCATGACCGGCTGCCCCGGCGGAAATTCCAGCCGGAACAGATCGTCAACGCGGCCTTTCACTTCGACTGTCAGACCCCCTTCAAGCAGCAGGCGGCTACCGGGCCCGGGCGATTTGCTGGCCCGCACCTGTGCAAGCGCCTCATGCCCGCCGGTAATACGTTCAACCAGCACTTCTATCCTGCCACCGGATTCCTTGATCCCCTGCAGGCGCGCCGGTATTACCCGCGTGTCATTGAAGACCAGCAAATCTCCGGGCATCAGCATGCCCGGGAAATCCTGAAAAAAGGCATCGCGAAATTCATCACGGCCAGGATCAATGTATAGCAGACGACTGGCACTGCGCTGTGTGCCTGGATGCGATGCAATCCGGCTTTCCGGGAGATGGTACTGAAAATCACTGCGCTGCATTGCGCGTGATGTTAGCACAAGCCCCGGGTAACACTCCGCGAGACTGCTTGCCCGGTAGCGCGGAATCTTTATACTAGTGAGGTTCTGATTGCCGGGGTGGCGGAATTGGTAGACGCGCCTGACTCAAAATCAGGTGGCCTTTGGTCGTGCGAGTTCGATTCTCGCCCTCGGCACCATCAGGAAAAGGGTTTTACAACGCGCAGGGCCAGAGCTGATGGCCCCGAATCGAGTAAACCCCCCTGCCCTAAAAGCTAGAAGGTTTATACATGCCAGGCACCCGTTTTGTACTTGAAGTCCAGCCCATTATCCCCGAACCGTTAAAACGTCTCGAGGAACTTTCCAACGATCTATTTTACAGCTGGGACCGGCAAGTCAGGCGGCTGTTCACACGGCTTGACAGGGATCTCTGGGGAAGCTGTGGCCACAACCCGAAAACATTCTTACGGCGGATATCGCAACAACGGCTCGAAGCTGCCGTCGGTGACCGGGTCTTCATGGAAGACTATCAGCGCGTGCTGTCCGCTTATGACACCTATCATCAACAATCCATGCACACAGGGCTTGAGACACATATCAGTCCCGATACGGACCTGATCGCCTATTTCTGTGCCGAATTCGGTTTTCATGAAAGCCTGCCGATTTATTCCGGCGGACTGGGAATACTTGCCGGTGACCATTGCAAGGCTGCCAGCGACCTGTGCATCCCGTTTATTGCCGTTGGCATTCTTTACCGCCAGGGTTATTTCATCCAGAGAATTGATGAACACGGCAACCAGATATCGCACTACACCCCGTCTGACTTTCACCAGTTACCGGTCACCCAGTGCGTCGACAAGGACGGCAAGCCGCTGGTGATTACAATTGATTTTCCGGGTCGAAAGGTCTTCCTGCACGTCTGGGAAGCACGCGCAGGCCACATAAAACTGTACCTGCTGGACAGTGACCTGGAAAAAAACCAGGAACACGATCGCATCATTACCCACCAACTATACGGTGGTGACAAGACCACGCGCATCCAGCAGGAAATCGTGCTTGGCATCGGTGGTGTACGAGCATTACGCGTTTTGGGAATAGAACCAACCGTGTGGCACATCAATGAAGGCCATTCCGCTTTCCAGATCCTGGAGCGCTGCCGCGAATGTGTCCTGAAAGGCCTTAACTTCACGCAGGCACTGGAACTCATTGCCTCCGGAACAGTGTTCACTACACACACACCCGTTGCTGCCGGTCATGACATCTTTGAGCACGGCCTGGTCTCCAGCTACTTCCGCGAATATATAAACGAACTGGGTATCGATATGCAGCAGTTTCTCGCACTCGGCGCCACACCCGATACCCACGGCGGCTTTAACCAGACGGCATTCGCACTGCGCGGATCCCGCTTTCATAACGGTGTCAGCCGGATCCATGGAGGTGTGGCCTCGCAAATGGAGCACTATATCTGGCCCGAGGTGCCTCACGATGAAAACCCCATCAGCTATGTCACCAATGGCGTACACCTGCAAACCTTTCTTGCGCGTGAATGGTCAAATTTATATGACATGAACTTTGGCCGTGCCTGGCGTGATGAATTGCTGAACCGGGAATACTGGGAATGCATAGAAGAAATACCCGATCATAGCTACTGGAGCCTGCGTCAGTCATTGAAAACCGAGTTGTTTGCAAATGTATTGCACCGCGCCCTGCTGCAATATCGTCGCAATGGCTGCAGCGAAGCATTGATGGAAAAATTGACAAGGAATCTGGCGCACGGAAAGAGTGACATTCTGACGCTTGGCTTTGCCCGCAGGTTCGCTACCTATAAACGTGCAACCCTGCTGTTCTCCGACCCGCAACGACTCAGCCGCCTGCTGACAGACCCGCAACGGCCGGTACTGCTGATCTTTGCCGGCAAGGCCCACCCCAGCGATCTACCGGGACAGGAACTGATACGCACCATTCACGAGTTTTCCCTGAAACCGGAATTTATCGGGCATATCCTGTTGCTGGAAGGCTATGACCTGGCGCTGGGACGCAAACTGTATGCCGGTGTGGACGTCTGGCTGAACACGCCGGAATATCCCCTCGAGGCCAGTGGCACATCCGGACAAAAGGCGGCGATGAACGGCGTTATCAACCTCAGTGTCCTCGATGGCTGGTGGGCTGAAGGGTATAACGGCGAAAACGGCTGGGCCATTGCCCCGCATGAACCTCACTTCGACGTGGGCTACCGCAATCATGAAGAAGCCACCGAGTTACTCGACTTGCTGGAAAACAGGGTGATCCCGCAGTACTACGACCGCAACGGCCAGGGTTACTCGGAAGACTGGGTAAAAATGTCCAAGGCCTCCATGAAATCGATCATTCCGAACTTCAACGCACAAAGAATGGTCAGGGACTACATCACCAACAGCTATGGTCCGGCAAGCCATCATCACAAACGCCTGCTTGAAAACAACTTCAGCGGCGCGCAGGAACTATCGAAATGGAAGGCCCGGATCAACCGCACCTGGGAATCGGTAAAACTGCGCCGCATAGACAAATCAGGCGACTCCCTGAAAACCGGTGAAAGTCTCAGCCTGGCGGTGGCGGCAAGTCTCGGAGAGTTGACGCCTGCTGACGTAACACTGGAATGCCTGGTCGGCACGGAATCCGCGCACGAAAAATTCATCGTCCATGACAAGATTCAATTGCATAGCAGCGGCAGCAACGAGCAAGGCGAGTCGTTGTTTGAGCTGAACCTGGAGCCACCGCTGACAGGCCTGCAATTCTACAAGCTACGTCTCTACCCGAACCACCCCTTGTTGAGTCACCGCTTCGAAACGGGCCGCATTATCTGGCTATAGCACGGCTCCCGGCTGCCACCCGGCCAGCCTGCGTGAGCAGTGCACGCAGGTCGTCGGGAAGCGTATCCGGGACCTGTTCCCAGTCAAACTGCCAGTGCCAGTTGCCGCCGAGGCTGCCCGGCGTATTCATGCGGTGTTCACTGCCCAGCGCCAACAGGTCCTGCATCGGGATGATTGCAAGAATGGCGGCTGACTGCAGCGCCGCTCTGATCAAAGGCCACGGCATATCGTCGTCGCTGCTATCCAGGTATTCATGTACAAGCTGCTGTACTTCACGGCTGCAATGCTCGTACCATCCGAGCGTCGTATCGTTATCATGCGTGCCCGTGTAGACCACTGACAGGGGTTCATGATTTTTCGGCAGATAAGGGTTATCCGGCCCGCTTTCAAAAGCAAATTGCAGAATCTTCATTCCCGGAAATCCAAACTGCAGGCGCAATGCATCCACCTCTGGAGTGATAACACCAAGATCTTCCGCCACCAGCGGCAGCTCACCGAATTCCTTCTCAAGCGCCCTGAACAGGTCTGCCCCCGGGCCATCCATCCAGCGCCCGTTAATCGCCGTCTCCGACGCTGCAGGGATTTCCCAATACTTTTCAAAACCACGAAAATGGTCCAGGCGAATAACATCGAACAGTTCCAGCTGGGTACGAAACCGGTCCACCCACCAGCCATAATTATTCTGCTTGAGCACATCCCAGCGGTATAAAGGATTGCCCCAGCGCTGACCTGTCTCTGAGAAATAATCCGGTGGCACACCGGCAACCACATCCAGTGCGCCGGCTCCGTCTATCGTAAACAGGTCACGATTGGCCCAGACATCTGCACTGTCATGGGCAACATAAATCGGCATATCCCCGAACAGCAGGACACCGCGCTCATTCGCATGCGCACGCAAATCACACCATTGCGAAAAAAACAGGTATTGTTCAAAACAGGCTTGCTCAACCAGGTCGGCATGGCGTTTGCCGAAACCGCGCAACGCCCGTGGCTGCCTGTCGCGCAGTGCCGGCTCCCATTCAAACCACGAAGCATGCTGTCGCGTGTGCCGGATTGCCTGGTAGAGGGAATAGTCAGACAACCAGTAGCCATGGGTATTTTTGAATTCAATATAATCTTGTTTTTCTGTTGCTTGGGCTACTTTTATAAATTTAGAATGAGCTTCGATCAGGCAGTCCTGCAGGGAGCGCGTGTGGCGCATCGATGGCTTCAGCCAGCCGCGCGCTGCCAGGTCATCCAGGTTAATGAAGCTGCTATTGCCGGCGTGCACAGACAGGCACTGATAAGGGGAAGAATCCTCGTGGGTCGGCCCAAGCGGCAGCGTCTGCCAGACGCTGAAACCGGACTTATCCAGAAAATCGATAAAGCGGTGCGCTTCATTTCCGGAGCCTCCGGGGTCATGCGCCCCCGGCAATGATGACGGGTGCAGCAGCACCCCGGCACGCCGTTCTGTCAGATATTTATGCAAGTGGTGCCAAGCCGGTCTGTCCGCATCAACCTGTGAACTGACCCTTGCGCATTGCCCCGCCCTCAACCGGTGAACCGCTGCCGTGGGCAAAAACATGGCTCAGATATTCCGGTGGCTCCTTGCCCAGGAGGTTGTACAGGTTGGACAGGTGCAGGCGGAACAGCCGCTCAAAGTCACTGACCGTATCCGCAGAATTATAGTCGCCGAACCACCAGAACCAGTCGGAGCCTTCACAAATCGATAACTGGAGCTGGGCAGCCAGTGTCTGTTCGCTATTCAGGCTGCCCGTGGACATTACCTGGTCGAAGGTCTGCTTGGCGTCGCCCAGCATCTCCCAGCCACGGTTCTTGTCCGGATCGCCAATCCATGTTGAAAAGGTGCCGTATACCCAGCTGCCGCTAACCAGTTTCCTGATGGCCGGCAGCTTTTGTTTTTTTTCGAGATATTCGGAATAAGTCGTCATATTCAGATCAGGGTGCTCGGACAGTCTTGTGTAGAGCGCGTTCAAAAAATAATACCCGTTTTCCGGAAAATGTTCCCAGGCATTTTCACCATCAAGAATTATCGAAACCAGCGGCCGCTCCGGTCCGCTGGTGCTCCTGGCAATATTATCAAGATGCTGGATCAGGTTGGCGACGGCATCATCGGCATGCCAGTCGGAATAGGTAAAGCCGATGAGATCGGAAAGACCATCATCGCGGAAAAAACAGGCTATGTTGCCATCGTCCATTCGAAATGCCTGGTACAGGCTGGATTTCTTCAGGGAGGCATTGGCCTTGTTGGCCATGCTGTGCCGAAAAACGGATTCACCGCTGGCCGTCCACGCAAACCCGTATTCTTCCAGCAATGCCAGGGTTGCCTTGCTGACACTGCCCTCCGAGGGCCAGCAGCCGGCCGGACGGAACCCGAAATATTCCTCGAAGGTGGCGATACCCTCTTCGATGTGCCAGCGGGCGCGCTCTTCACCGCCGGGATATGCCTGCAGGTGGGGCATGGATACATCCGGCATTGCTTCACGCGCCGTCTCGAGATCCAGCATCAGGGGGATGATGGGATGTGCATAGGGTGATATGGACAGTTCTACCTGGCGACGCTCAACCAGCCTCCTGTAACCGTCAATGACGCTGGAAAGCAGCTCCCCGATCAGTTTCACCAGCTGACGGCGATCATGGATGGTGAATCCATTACCTTTTTCCATCAGCGTCCCCACCAGGGCGTTATTGCGGCGCACCGTTTCCCCCATCCAGGCGAGGTGGTACCAGACCAGCAGGTCGATAATGAACTGATCGCCGACATAGAGCATGCCGCTAGGATGATTGCTGAACCAGCCAGCCATTTCGGCAAGGCTCTTGTAGTTCGAGAAGCGCTGAATGGAATGCCGCTCATTTGCCCTGAGGCAGGCACTGACCAGCCCCATTCTGTGATTATTCCCACTGGGCAAAACCGGGCATGCCAGGGCGCTCAGTAACGGGTCACGGATCGACTTGTTTTCAGAGAGGAAGCCATTGATCTGCCCGGCGTAGTCTGACAACTGCTCCAGCAGTATAGGGGCAAAATTGACCACCGCCCGGGCATCAGGCACTGCTTCGAGATGGGCCGCCATGTCAATGTAGTCCTTGGTGGCATGCAGATAGGACCACGGCAGCTGATAGATACCGCTGATCTGGTCACAATATTGCGGCTGGTGCATATGCCAGCAGATAACGATGTCCAGCGGCTGCCTACCTGACATGGTGAAGTTCCTGGTCCAGCATCTCGGGCGTCACCAGTACGATGCCGTCTGGACTGACATAAAACCGCTGCGCATCTGCTTCGCTGTCTTCGCCGATGACTGTACCGGCAGGCAGCACACAGCCCTTGTCAATGATCGCCCGGCTAATATGGCAGTCACGTCCGATGCGCACATTTGGCAATGCAACCACGTCCTTCAGTTGCGAGTAGGAATTCACCCTGACATTGGAAAACAGAAGGGAGTGGCGCACCGTTGCACCGGAGATGACGCAACCGCCGGAGACCATTGAATCGATAGCCATGCCGCGCCGCTTTTCATCGTCAAAAATAAACTTGGCGGGGGGTAATTGCTCCTGGTATGTCCAGATTGGCCAGGTTTCATCATACAGGTTCAGTTCCGGCAGAACCCCGATCAGCTCGAGGTTGGCAGCCCAGAAGGAATCGATGGTACCCACATCACGCCAGTAGGCGGTTTGCGTGTCATGGGTATCCCTGAACGGATATGTCATAACCCGGTACTTCTCTACAAGGCGCGGAATAATATCCTTGCCGAAGTCATGGGTGGAATAGGTTTCGTCGGCGTCCCTGATCAACTGTTCATAGAGAAAGGACGTATTGAAAACATAAATACCCATCGATGCCAGCGCAATGTCCGGCTGACCGGGAATTGGATCCGGCTGTTCCGGTTTCTCCTTGAAGCTTAAAACCCGGCCTTCTTCATCGACCGACATGACACCGAATGCCTTGGCGGTTTCCAGCGGTACCTCGATGCAACTGACCGTCATGTCCGCTTTCGATTCCACGTGCCTGGCAATCATGTTCCCGTAGTCCATCTTGTAAACATGATCGCCGGCCAGTATCAATACATAGTCAGGCTTGTGGGTGCGGATGATGTCGAGGTTCTGGTAGACCGCATCGGCCGTTCCGGCATACCAGGAATCCTGTATGCGTTGCTGGGCCGGCAGCAGCTCAACGAACTCCTTGAATTCTCCGCGCAAAAAACTCCAGCCTTGCTGGATGTGCTGGATCAGCGAATGCGCCTTGTATTGTGTCAGTACCCCGATCATTCGAATGCCGGAATTCACGCAGTTTGATAACGGGAAATCAATAATCCGGAATTTCCCCCCGAAGGGCACCGCGGGCTTGGCCCGCCAGAGCGTCAACTGCTGCAGGCGCGAACCGCGTCCGCCGGCAAGAATCAGCGCCAGCGTATTGCGGGTAATGCGGCTGACAAAGCGCATGTCATGAATGAGTGGCATTAATCCATCCTGTGCAACGGTTTCAGGCAAGGCCGTTATTGTATGGGCAAGTCCATTGACTGTATAGTTACCTCGCAATGCGGGGCCTTGGCCCGGAAATCCGGCTGCGACACACAGGGACAAAAAATTTATGCAGGATTCTGATACAGCGAATTCGCCCTTATCCGGGCATTCCCCGGAGATAACGCGGCTGCTGGAAGCTCGTCACCACGACCCGTTCAGCCTGCTCGGTAAACACAGCTACGCTGAAAAGGACCTGGTGCGGGTATTTATCCCCGGCGCTGCCTGGGTGCGAATAGCTGAAAACGGGGCCTCGCTGGAGCGTATCGGCAATTCCGACCTGTTCGAGTGGCATGGTCCCGCCGCCGAGGTTCCCGAGCATTACCGGCTGGTCTGGTGTGACGGCTACGGAACGGAGCATGTGGCCTATGACCCGTACTGCTTCCCGGCACAGCTGTCGGAATTCGACCTGCACCTGTTCGGAGAAGGACGGCACTGGCATATTTACCGTGTGCTTGGTGCACACAAGGAACAGATCGACGGCATCAACGGTGTGCGTTTCAGCGTCTGGGCGCCCTCGGCAGAACGTGTCAGTGTGGTCGGTGATTTCAATAACTGGGATGGGCGCTGTCACCCGATGCGGGTCAGTGGCGGAGGCGGCGTCTGGCAGCTTTTTATCCCCGGGCTGGCTGCCGGCCAACCCTACAAATACGAGATACGCACCCGCCCGCATGGCACAATCCTGCTGAAAACCGATCCCTACGGACAGCACTTCGAACTGCGCCCTGCAACGGCCGCGCGGATACCGGAAAACAGGCCTTACCACTGGAAGGACAGCAGCTGGATGCAACGGCGTCCCGGTTCAGACTGGCAGCACATCCCGATTTCTATTTACGAAGTGCATCTCGGCTCATGGAAACGCAACCAGCATGGCGGCTTCCTCGATTACCGCACCCTGGCGATTGAACTGGTCGACCATGTGAAACAGACCGGGTTCACGCATATCGAACTGTTGCCGGTTACCGAGCACCCGCTGGATGCTTCCTGGGGATATCAGACAACCGGCTACTTTGCACCGACCAGCCGCTTCGGTGAACCTGATGATTTCCGTTTCTTTGTTGATTACTGCCATCAAAACGACATCGGCGTGCTGCTGGACTGGGTACCGGCGCACTTCCCCAAAGACGCGCATGCCCTGGCCGAGTTCGATGGCACGGATTTATATGAACATGCTGATCCGCGTCGTGGCGAACACCTGGAATGGGGCACGCTGATCTTCAACTTTGGTCGTAATGAGGTGAGGAACTTCCTGCTTTCCAGCGCAATTTACTGGCTGGAGGAATTTCATATCGATGGCCTGCGCGTCGATGCCGTTGCCTCCATGCTTTATCATGACTACTCGCGCAAGACCGGTGAGTGGCTTCCCAATATCCACGGTGGTCGCGAAAACCTTGAAGCCGTGCAATTTCTGCGCGAACTTAATACCGTTACCCATGCCGAGTATCCCGGAACAATGATCATGGCGGAAGAATCCACCGCCTGGCCCGGTGTCAGTCGACCGGTTGATCATGGTGGCCTCGGCTTCAGCATGAAATGGAACATGGGCTGGATGCATGATTCCATACGCTATATGCAAAATTCACCCGTACACCGGAAATATCATCATAATGACCTGACTTTCGGCTTGCTGTATGCATATACAGAAAATTTTGTACTGCCTTTTTCACATGATGAAGTTGTGCATGGAAAAGGCTCCATGCTCTACAAGCAGCCCGGTGATGACTGGCAACGCTTTGCCAATTTGCGCCTGCTGTATACCTACATGTTTACCTTCCCGGGCAAGAAACTGCTGTTCATGGGGTGCGAGATTGCCCAGGGACGCGAATGGAATTTTGATACCAGCGTAGAATGGCACCTGCTGGATTATGAAGGTCACCGCGGCATGCAGAATCTCGTTACTGACCTGAACCGCGTCTATCGCAATTATTCTGCAATGCACCGTTTTGATTTCAGCCATGAAGGATTTGAATGGATCGACGGCAATGCCTCGGAACTGTCGATCCTTGCCTACCTGCGCCGCGATGGCGACAATATCGTCATCGTCGTGCTCAACTTCACACCCGTGCCGCGTTACGCCTACCGTGTCGGGGTACCCGTGGCCGGCCGTTATGTTGAACTGCTCAATTCGGACTCTGATTATTACGGCGGCTCCGATGTCGGCAACGTCGGCCAGGTAAGCACCGAGGACGTGCCCTGGAACAACAAACCCTGCTCGCTGTCACTCTCCCTGCCGCCACTGGGTGGTGTCATACTGCAATTGCAGGACCACTAAACGTGTAAACCGGGCCTGTCACCGCCCGGTGGCGCAGTTGTCAATGCCTTGCAAATTCCAGCGATGGCGCCTATTTAAAGGGTGTGGATGTCGCAAAAATGTTCACGCTTCATCAAGAGGTGACCATGGAAATAATCAGAGAACCCGCAGTAGCCGGCAGTTTTTACCCCGCCAACCCGCTGCAGTTAAGGTCCATGCTGCAGGGCTACCTGGCGGAGTCCGCTGCAGGCGGGCCGCCCCCCAAGGCAATGATCGTGCCGCATGCCGGCTATATCTATTCAGGCCCGGTCGCGGCCAGCGGTTACGCCCGCTTGCAGCAGGCAGCCGATCACATCAACCGGGTTATCCTGCTGGGACCTGCACACCGTGTTGCTTTCAGGGGCCTGGCAGTGCCAAATGCCGACGGCTTCAGGACGCCGCTGGGTGTCGTACCGGTGGACAAGGCAGCTATCGATGAAATACTTGCCCTGCCGCAGGTGCATACCAGCGAGGAGGCGCATCGCCAGGAGCACAGCCTGGAGGTACACCTGCCCTTCCTGCAGGCCACCCTGAATAAGTTCACGCTGGTGCCGCTGGTCGTCGGGGACGCCACACCTGCCGAGGTGTCCGAGATTATCGGGCATTTCTGGGACAGCCCCGGGACGCTGATCATCATCAGTTCAGACCTGAGCCACTACCACGACTACGAGACAGCGGTAAAACTCGACAACATGACATCACGCGCCATTGAAAACCTGGCACTGGAAAATATTGGCTATGATGATGCCTGCGGGCGCAATCCCGTCAATGGCCTGCTGCTTTATGCCAGGCAGCACGGACTTGCTGCAAAGACGATTGACCTGCGCAACTCGGGCGACACCGCCGGCCCGCGCGACCAGGTGGTCGGTTACGGCACCTATGTAATCAACCAGTAGCATGGCGTATACCTCTGAAGAACGCATGAGCCTGTTGCTGCTGGCACTGGACTCGATCGAGTCCGGAGTACGATCAGGCATCCCGACAACCATTAACGACGGTACATACTCCGGGGCACTGAATGAACCGCGCGCCAGCTTCGTTACCTTGAAAAAAGCCGGTGCGCTGCGTGGCTGTATAGGTTCGCTCGAGGCGCACAGCTGCCTGGTTGATGATGTCGCCGCCAATGCCTTCGCAGCCGCGTTCCGCGATCCGCGTTTTCAGAAACTGGAAAGCGATGAAATGGATTTACTCAACATCGGGATTTCAGTCCTCGGGCCCAGGGAGGCGCTTACATTTGATTCACAACAATCGTTGCTGGATACGCTTCGCCCCGGACAGGACGGCCTGGTACTGCATGAGGGCAATGCCAGGGCCACCTTCTTACCTGCTGTCTGGGAATCACTGCCACAACCGGCGGCGTTTCTTCAGCAGCTCAAGATCAAGGCCGGGTTAACGCCCGACCACTGGTCGGAGACACTGAGAGTCTGGCGTTATACAACCGAATCCTTCGCTGCAGACGTTGCGGAAATAAGAAAATCGAGGGAAAGCTGAATTATTGCTGGACAGGACCCAGCCAGGCGAACAACAGGCTTGCCAGCAACACCATCAACAGGGCTCGCAGGCGTCGCGGATTCGAGCGCCTGTCCTGCGCTGACATCGTTCCGTCAAACAGGTAGTGGCTTATAAGGGTGTTGTCGTCGTTACCACGACGATTGGCTGTCATTCGCCGCTCTCTACGGAAACCCGTATATGACTTGTCATTATTGACACGACGCTCATTACTGCGCTCATCCACCTTCATACGGGCAATCACCAGTCGCTCATAGTCATCCCAACCGGCTTGTCCTGCCAGCTCCGCCGGCAACAGGCTTGTGAGCCGTACGGCAACAGACCAGTTCTCGCAATCCTGGCTGAGCTCATCATCCAGGCGTATCCGCCCGAGTAATATATAGCTGGTGATATTTTCTGCCGTGAATGGCCCGCGCCTTATGCCCTCGCGCCGCGTATACCAGCATTTTTCAGGATCTTTATCATGCGCGGCGGGAGCTAACAGCTTCATCATGTTTTAAACTTACTCACTCAGCCAGTTTTCCATGCGTGCGCGCAAACGAATCAATGCCTGGCCATGAATCTGACACACCCTTGACTCGCTGACACCGAGGATTTCGCCGATCTCACGCAGGTTGAGCTCTTCGTCGTAATAGAGGGCCATTACCAGGCGCTCGCGCTCGGGCAAGCCTTTTATGGCCTCGGCCAGGCCTTCTTTGAAATCCTCATTCTGCAGGGTATCCAGTGGCTGGTTAAGATCACGGCTGTTGCCTGTATAACCTTCCTCGCCGGCGTTGCCGGGATCTTCAAAACTGAAAATCCGGCATCCTGTCGCATCCTGCAGGATCTTGTGATAGTCCTCGAGCTCAAGGCCCATGGCTTCGGCAACTTCCACATCACGCGCATCACGACCCTTCTCATTCTCGATTAAGCGAACAGCTTCTGCAACTTCGCGTGCCTTGCGGTGCACCGAACGCGGGGTCCAGTCAGTGCGTCGTATCTCGTCCAGCATGGCACCGCGAATCCTGATGCCTGCATATGTCTGGAAACTTGCGCCCTGTTCAGGATCAAATTTTCTTGATGCCTCTATCAGCCCGATCATACCGGCCTGAATTAAATCATCAACCTGTACGCTGGCCGGCAGACGGCTCATCAAGTGATAGGCAATACGCTTGACAAGGGTTGCATGGCTCTCGACGAGGTCGTTATTGGCTCTGTATTCTCCAGCCAGTTTCGCTGTATTGGTTTTCATGACAACACCTCCAGGTTTATATCTTCATTATGAACAAGACGTTCTACAAAAAATTCCAGGTGCCCACCTGCACGATCCGGCCGCGGCCATGCAAGTACATGTCTGGCCAGGTTTATGAGAGCCATAGCAGCGCGGCTGCGCGGAAAGACATCAACGACTGCCTGATGCCGTGAAACAGCCTTGCGCAGACTCTCATCGAAGGGAATAAAACCGGTATATGAGCAGGTACTATTGTGATTTGACGAAACCAGATGCTGCATTGACCCGTATATCTCATCACCTTCAGCAGCAGTCCTGACCATGCTGGCAAGAATCCGGAAGCGCGTAACACCATATTCCGACGACAGGATCTGAATCTGTGCCGCGCTATCCCTGAACGAGGCAGGATCATTGCAGACGACCACCAGGACTTCAGTCGCTGCAGCGCAAAAACTGGTGACAACCTCGGTAATCCCCGTAGCTGTATCAATCACCAGGGTATCTACAGGTTCTTTCAGATCACTGAAGGCATGAACAAGTCCGGCACATTCATTGATGCCGACATTTGCCAGTTGCCTGATACCTGATGCCGCCGGAATAATCATGAGATTTTCCGTGCCATCGAGAATGATATCTTCCAGCCGGCATTCGCCATTCAGGACATCCAGCAAGGTTATCTGCGCTTCCAGGCCAAGCAGCACGTCAACGTTTGCCATGCCAAGATCCGCATCCAGCAACATGGTGCGATGCCCTTCAGCCGCCAGCGCGAATGCAAGGTTGATGGCAATACTGGTTTTTCCGGTTCCGCCCTTGCCGCCGGTTACCGCAATAACCTGTACCGGTTGCTTGTCCACGGTTTCTTTTGCCGTCTTGCAGCCACCCAGCTTTACTTCAGACAGTTGCATTTGAAACTACACCGGTTGTTTGTACTGAGCGGCAATTAATCATGACTTTTCCCTGAAGAGTGTTTAGTGGATGCCGCTAAAGTGCGACAAGTGCGCGATTACCTAATTGGTTAGCAACTTGTGTACCAACTTTTTCAGACATACGAGGAAATGCGCAAAGCGCTATATCTATCTGAATCTATTGAACAATAAAACTGATCATGCGGCGAGGATCACAGCAGTAATACGCCATATATTTGACTAAGCGGGATATATGCCAGAGATATGACGTTCAGACAGGGAGTGTCAGGCAGGCTGATAGACACCAAGCCGCGCAAGTGACGGGCCAGCGTGCAGCAGGAATCAATACTGAATGATCGGATCGCGACTCAGCGAGGTGCGCGGGTCGCGGATATCCAGCTGGAGAAATGATTGTCTGGCAAGGGCTTGCAGATATGAAATCCCTGGGCCGCATCGCAGCCAAGATTGCTGAGCATATCCCATGATGTTGCGCTTTCCACGCCTTCAGCTATGACCTTGCAGCCGAGGTTGTGCCCCAGATCGATAATTGAACGCACAATGGCAACATCCTGCTGATCAGCTACAACATTCATTATGAAAGACTGGTCAATCTTGAGGGCGTTTATGGGCAAACGTTTCAAACAGGACAGCGAGGAAAAACCGGTACCAAAATCATCTATCGCAACCGTTACGCCGAAATCTCTCAACTGCGTGAGTACCCCTGTTGCATGATCAATGTCTTGCATCAGCGTCGCTTCGGTTATTTCAATTTCCAGGCAGTCTCCATCAACGCCTGTTTCACTTATTGTCCGGCGTATTTGCTCAGGCAATCGGGGATTATGAAATGTTTGTGCAGAAATATTTATTGATACCGGCATGGGAGCACCATCAAACGACCACTGCCTGCATTGCTGCAAGGCTTGAAGCAGCACCCAGTTGCTTATCGGGTTAATCATCCCCAACTGCTCTGCAAGCGGTATAATCCTTTGCGGCATAAGCACCCCTTCCAGGGGGTGCATCCAGCGCAGCAGGGCTTCGGCAGCGGTGATTCGCGAGCTCTTTATATCAAGCTGTGGCTGGTAATAGAGCTCAAACTCACCCTTCTCCAGCGCGCTGCGCATCTGTCCGGAATAACGTAGCTGTTCAACCGTGCTGACATCGGTCAACGAGTCATAGAACTGGTATGGCAAACCGTCCCGCCTGGCACGTTGCATGGCACTTTCTGCATTGCCGAGCAGGGATTCCTCATCTATGCCATCCTCAGGGAAACACGCGATTCCAAGCGTTACGCCAATGCACAACTGCTTGTCCCGCAGGAGAAAAGGGATATCCATTGTTTCCAGTACCTGGGTAATGACACGATCCGTTGCTGCTCTTGCATCGCCCGCAGGTTGTAACATGATTCCAAAGTAATCACCGCCAAGTCGCGCCAGCGAGTCTGACTCGCGTACGACTGCACTCAGCCGCAGGGCAACATCACGCAGCAGCATATCGCCAGTTTCGTTGCCCAGGGTATCGTTGTACATCCTGAATTGATTGATATCGAGTGCTATCACAACAACCTGCGATCCAGGTATACGCCTCGATGCTGCCAGTGCCTTGCCCAGATGGTTAATCCATAGCGTACGGTTTGATAATTGCGTCAGCGCATCGGTCGACGCGAGGCGTTGAAGACGTCTGTGTTCCTGAATCAGCCGGTTAATGTCCTCGAGTACACAATGGACCTTCGTGGTTCGACCCTGGCGATTAATAACCGGATATAGTGCAATCCGGTACCAATGCAGTTCTCCACCGGCAAGTGACATGCGCACTTCGACGTGGCTGGCGCTGCCATTGACAGTATCGAGCCAGCCAGCGTGCAACTTTTGCCGGTCTTCTTCACAGGTATCAAACAGGCAGGGTAACGGCGCCTCAGGTGATTCCCCATAGAGGGCGGCCGTGGACGGGTTTACAAAAATCACCTCGTTTTTCTTTATATCCACACTCCATAACATGTACGGCAAACTGTCGAGCAATGCTTCAGCCCCGCCCTTATCCTTTTCAAGTCGGGCCAACTCGTTTTCGAGAGACTTTCCTGCTGCCTGCCAATAGCCGTCCAGGACCAGGCCGAGATTTCGCAACAACAATCTCTGCAGTATTGATTCAAGTTTACGGCTATCTTCCGGCGGCAGATTCAGACCAGGCATCAGGCCCCTGAGATGATCGATAAACAGGTTATAACTACTGATAATCCAGACCGGCTTGAAACCATGCCCGAAGTGTTGCTCACCGGCCCTGGCCAGCGTGTTTCCCTGTCCAGGGTCTGTTTCCGGCACAAACACATCAAGCAGGCAGGCCAGCTGTGCACGGACCAACTGACCGATATCGCCACCCATCCTCTCGTAGGAATACAACTTGTCCGCAATATCGGGATTATCGAACAGATACTCGTAGTATATTTCTGCGAACCCGGTTGCCGCACGTGCAACACGCGCCCGATACCTGTTGAGAATCTGTTTGTCTTCAGGCGTTAGCCGGAACGCATAGTAATATTCCTTATCGTAGCCGCCATGCCGGTTTTTCGGGCTCGCCGCTCCAGCAGGGTTGGTGTTGCGACTGTTTTTCTTGTCAGCCATGATAAGAGCAGCGTTATAGTTTTTTATTAAATGATTGCACTGGCACCGGTCCATCAACCGGCAAGGTACACGTTCACACCACTATGTGGTCGCCTGCTGTGCAGCACGACAGATCAAGGTAATTGGCAAATCAAAAAACCGGCATTCCCGGAAAGCCCCCCTTCCGGTCATATTATTACCAGGGCAATCTATCACAACAACGATTCAGGAAAAAGCCTGCTTGCTGACGACAGCGCACGCGTTGTCGCATCGGTTCGATAGTATTAATAGTTTTTTTTGACATTAACCGGAACCGGTTAATGTTTACTAAGTGCGAAATTGTTTAATGTTTAATTTCGCCAGATTTATGACGTTTGCGAGTTTCTCTGCAGACCATACTTGCGAAGTTTTTCTACCAGGGTCGTTCTGCGCATGCCGAGGCGCTTGGCCGCATGCGCGACGACACCACCTGATTCTGACAATGCCTGCTTGATGTAACTGACCTCCAGGTATCCGAGGTGTTCCTTGAGATTTAATCCATCCCTTGGCAGGCGCGGATCAAGATCATCAGAGGTCACCGGTGAGCCAATCAGGGCATCGAGCATGTGCTCGGAGACCTCGCCCTCTTCGCTGCGAAACTTTTCCGGTAGATCGGCAGCGTCAACAACAGCATACGGATGCAGGATTGCGAGACGCTCGATGAGGTTGGCCAGTTCCCTGACATTCCCGGGCCAGCTGTACTGGCACAGGGCATAGATGGCGCCCGGTGACAATCTCACCGAACCGCGCTTTTCGTGTTCGATTCGTCGCACCAGCTCGTTGGCCAGCAGGGGAATATCCTCGAGCCGCTCACGCAGGGGCGGCATATATATAGGGAAAACATTCAGCCGGTAAAACAGGTCTTCGCGGAATTCTCCCGCGCTGATTGCTTCCTCCAGGTCTTTGTGCGTTGCTGCAATAATGCGTACGTCCGTGGTGACGGTTTCATTCGATCCGATGCGTTCGAAAGTACGCTCCTGCAGGACACGCAAAATCTTAACCTGCATCTGCAGGGTCATGTCACCTATTTCATCGAGGAACAGGGTGCCCCCGTTTGCCAGCTCGAAGCGCCCCTCGCGGTCTGAAATGGCCCCGGTAAAGGCCCCCTTGGTATGGCCGAACAATTCAGACTCAAGCAGGTCACCCGGGATGGCGCCACAGTTCACTGGTACAAACGGACCGTCGCGTCGAGCCGAATAGTAATGAAGGTTCCTCGCCACGACTTCCTTGCCGGTGCCGGACTCGCCGAGAATAAGCACGTTGGCATCGCTTTCGGCCACCTGCTTGATCATTTTCCTGACGTCCTGAACCGCGCGGCTGCTGCCAACCAGGCTTCTGAACAATTCAACCGGGCGATGGGGTACAGTCTCGGACTGCTGGGATTCGACATACACCTCCGCCTGGTGCAGGGCGCTGGTTAACTGCGCATAATTCGGGGGAACGTCAAGACGCCCGAGAATGCAGGAACCCGGGTCGATGGTGATGGTTGGTTCCTTGCCCTTCTCGGAAAGTAAATAAATTGGCAGATGTTCATCAACTTCATGAATTTCGCCAACTAACTCTGACAACCTGGCTTCTGTTCCGCAGGAGCCGATCATGACCGTCAGAAAATCGGAACAGTCGCCGGCCTGATCTTTCCAGCGGCCACAATCACTGACCAGTAACGGGGCACAATTTACGAACTTGAGGACGGCCTTGAGTTCTTTCCCCTTTTCCGGATCAGAATCAATTATCAAGACCTTGGGTTCGCTTTGCATGTGAAATCCTGGCGGTGTGGTTATGGTGTGGTTATTTTGACTGATTATTATAAAAACCGGACGATTGTTAAAGTTTTTTTATCCCGTTGTTATGGCTGGGAGTTAACCACCCTGAAGCAGGGTTGTCAAAAGAACATCGGGGTTATCGGATGTTTGCCTGCGACCCTAGCAGAAAGCCTGCGTATATACCGTGCCGCTGTAAAACTTTAACAATTCAGACTGCCAGGGAAGACTGCTCCGGCCGGCTGCCCCGCCCGGTCATGCAGCCATCTTTACGGTTTACAGATATTTTTGATTTGCCTGCAAGAGTTCAATCAGGGAATTTCCACACCTGTATTGGCCGGGTTGTCCCTGCCGGCTCCAGTAAAAAGACACGATATCGCCATTTTTTCGCCGCTTTGTGACCTGCTGCCCAAAATCATCCTAAACTCACCCCCGGCAGTGACGATAGCTTTAGTACACCAATTTTGATCAAAAACAAAAGCTGCCGCAAGAAAAGCCACAGAATTCAGGTAAACGGTGTAAGTATCTCATGAAAATTCAACCGCCAGATATCCCGGAAACCAATACCAGCCGGATTACTACCATCCGGAACCGGCTCGATGACGATAACTACATCGTTGACATCCAGCAGATAACCAGCAAATTCATTGATCTTGAAATCGCCCTGACGGGGCCCGGCAAACAACAGGTCGCCTGAGCCAGCGGCAGACTATCGCCCGGCCACACCCACCGCGAATTCACCGCGCATATAGAATGCTCTTTGAACAGGGTGTTAGAATGGTTTCTGGTTATCAGAAATGAACCCGATGAAAATCATAATGGGTGACCATGCAATGGGGCCGTAGCTCAGCTGGGAGAGCGCGTCGTTCGCAATGACGAGGTCGGGAGTTCGATCCTCCTCGGCTCCACCACTTATCATTGGACAGGCTCGTTTCTGGCCTATTTCGAGTATCCGCATCACGGTCCCGGTAGCTCAGCTGGATAGAGCAAGCGCCTCCTAAG
>JBATIF010000239.1:0-4168 GCA_049667605.1 Gammaproteobacteria bacterium | reverse complement strand
GCCGGTGACTCAAGGGGTTATCCTGGTATTAGTCATTTTTAACAGTCAGTTATAAGGCGTCAGAATGGACTTGGCCACGCAAGGCACCCGCCTGGAACCATCGTGGGTGCGATTACAACTCGCCTCGATACTCGCATCGCTCAAGAATGATGGGGATCCATGGCGTGATAAATGATATCACCTGTAAGCGGATGCCTGATCTGACTGCTGTTTTTCTATAATTGCCAGAACTGCTCATGGCACTGAGGCGCCGCCGTGATGATTGGCCTGGCCGCAGGCAACATATAGAGCATCATCTATCTATATACAATAAACAATTTATTTGTTTCTAAGTATCGACTTTCCTAAGCTTTGCCATCATTCAACCGGGCAGCAATCAAAAATGCTGATCACGGCTAGCGGCGGCTCTGGCAATGGTATGATCCGATACCATCGTTTCACCCGGGAGAGCCATGATTCAGGGTTTTCTCATTGGTCGCCAGACTCAAAGAAAATGGTACTCAATGCAAAGCGAAACCAATGTAAAGCTCAGAACCTACGTCTACATTGATTCACTGCAACCACAACTTGCAGAGTACATGGCCTCGGTCTCGCAGGGCTTTCCGCCGGTCCCCGGTGACTCCTGCCTGTGGATGGAGGTATCCCCGGGCATGGCGATCCACATGTTCACCGATATCGCCCTGAAGGCAACCCGCGTCAACCTCACCCAGCAGGTGGTGGAGCGCGCCTTCGGCTCCATGGTGACCCATCACCGTGATCAGAGCGACGTGCGTGAGGCGGGCCGCATCGTCCTGTCCAAGCTAGGCGCCGTCGTGGCCGACCGGCAGGAGTGCAAGATTGCCTGGCAGGAAATCATCCGCGGGATGACGGCGGACCACTGCGTGCTCATCAACCGCCAGCACCGCGGCGGCTCCATGATCCTGCCCGGCGAGAGCATGTTCATCCTCGAGACCGACCCGGCGGGCTACATAATCTATGCCGCCAACCAGGCCGAGAAGGCCGCCAATATCACCCTGGTCGACGTGCGCGCGGTCGGCGCCTTCGGCCGATTGACGCTTTCCGGCCGCGAGGCCGACGTGGAAGAGGCGGCTGCCGCGGCAATCGAGGCCGTCCGCAACCCCTGCGGGACCTGAGCATGCATCGCCAGGAACTGCTGCAACTGCTTGATAACCATGACACGCGCTTCATGGAAGAGGCCGGCTTCGTGCGCTATGCGCGCGCCTTCGTCGAGGCCAACACGGATGTTTTCAACCGCGAGCACGTGCCGGCACATGTTACCGGCTCAGCCTGGGTGGTCAGCCCGGATTTCAGCCAGGCGCTGATTATGCACCACGTCAAGCAGGAGCAGTGGTTCCAGCCCGGCGGCCATGCCGACGGCGACAACGACATTCTGCGCGTCGCCCTGCGCGAGACCGCAGAGGAGACCGGCATCGACCCGGAGCACGTCCGCCTGCTGTCCGGCGAGGTCTTCGACGTCGACATCCATACCATACCGGCCAGCGAGCACGACAGCTGGCACGAGCACATCGATATCCGCTTTCTCGTGCAGATCGACAACAGTTTGCCGGTGCCCGGCAACGACGAGTCGCACGAGGTGATTTGGGTCGACCTGCGGGACGTGTCGGCCTACAATAACAACCGCTCGACCTGGCGGATGGTGGAAAAGACGCGCCGCCTGCGCAGCGCCCTCATGCACGGCCAGCCGGTCCACACCAGGTCGCATTGGTCGGCGCGGCGGGCGCGAGGGACCGCATGATGCGAACCGGACTCATTCCGGATTTGCGGCGAAGGCCGCCGCGGCGGGCGAAATTTAATGTATAGACTATAGACTATGTATTTTCAATAAAATATTGATTGGAACAGGCAGCAGGGTTCGCCCTATGCTCTACGTCCTACTCAATCCGATGAGCACAGATTTTTAGTTAATTCACCAGATAGTCAACGAAACAGGAGACGAAAATGGCAGATACATCCTACAAAGCGGGCGTGAAGGAATACCGCGAAAAATACTGGACGCCGGACTATACGCCGCTCGACACTGACCTGCTGGCCTGCTTCAAGGTCACCGGACAGCCCGACGTGCCTCGCGAAGAGGTCGCCGCTGCAGTAGCCGCCGAGAGTTCCACCGGTACCTGGTCGACGGTATGGTCCGAGCTCCTCACGGACCTCGAATACTACAAGGGCCGTGCCTATCGCATCGAGGACGTGCCGGGAGACCCCGAAGCGTTCTACGCGTTCGTCGCCTACCCGATCGATCTGTTCGAGGAAGGATCCGTCGTCAACGTGCTGACCTCGCTGGTCGGTAACGTGTTCGGTTTCAAGGCGCTGAAGCACCTGCGTCTCGAGGACATCCGTTTCCCGATCGCCTACATCAAGACCTGTGGTGGACCGCCCGCCGGCATCCAGGTCGAGCGCGACCGCCTCAACAAGTACGGCCGTCCGATGCTGGGTGCAACCATCAAGCCCAAGCTGGGCCTGTCCGCCAAGAACTACGGTCGTGCCGTTTACGAATGTCTGCGCGGCGGCCTGGACATGACCAAGGACGACGAGAACGTCAACTCGCAGCCGTTCATGCGCTGGCGTGACCGTTTCGAGTTCGTCGGCGAGGCCATTCAGAAGGCCGAGCAGGAAACCGGTGAGCGCAAGGGTCACTACCTGAACGTAACCGCTGCCACGCCGGAAGAGATGTACAAGCGCGCCGAGTTCGCCAAGGAAGTGGGTTCGCCCATCCTGATGCACGACTTCCTGACCGGTGGTTTCACCGCCAATACCGGCCTGGCCAACTGGTGTCGTGAAAACGGCATGCTGCTGCACATCCACCGCGCCATGCACGCCGTGATCGACCGCCATCCGAAACACGGTATCCACTTCCGCGTGCTGGCCAAGTGCCTGCGTCTTTCCGGCGGTGACCACCTGCATACCGGTACCGTGGTCGGCAAGCTCGAAGGCGATCGTCAGTCGACCCTGGGCTTCGTGGATCAACTGCGCGAATCCTTCGTACCGGAAGATCGTGCACGTGGTGTGTTCTTCGACCAGGACTGGGGCTCCATGCCGGGCGTGTTCGCTGTCGCTTCCGGTGGTATCCACGTCTGGCACATGCCGGCCCTGGTCACCATCTTCGGTGATGATTCCATGCTGCAGTTCGGTGGTGGCACCCAGGGTCATCCGTGGGGCAATGCTGCCGGCGCCGCCGCCAACCGTGTCGCGCTGGAAGCCAGCGTCAAGGCCCGCAATGAAGGGCGCGAGATCGAGAAGGAGTCGCGCGATATCCTTACCGAGGCGGCACGTACCAGCCCTGAACTGGCCATCGCCATGGAGACCTGGAAAGAAATCACGTTCGAGTTCGAGACCGTTGACAAGCTCGACGTGGCCTGATCGCCCGTCCTGCTCTAACCGTTTCGATCTGAATAAACATACAAGAGGATAGAACTATGTCAGCTGCGACAGATATTGGAAATTTCGAAACCACCAGCACGCTGGAGACCTTTGGTTTCCTGCCCAAGATGGACATGAACGAGATTCAGGCGCAGATCGCCTACATTCTCGGCAACCGCTGGGCGCCGGCCATCGAGCACGAGCACCCCAGCCGTTCATTCGATCACTACTGGACCATGTGGAAGCTGCCGTTCTTCGGCGAGCAAAACATCAATACCGTGCTTGCCGAGCTGGAGGCCTGTCACCGTGCCTTCCCGGATCATCACGTGCGCCTGACCGGCTACGACAACTACACCCAGAGCCAGGGTGCCGCCTTTGTCGTATTCGAGGGGCGCGGCTGAAGTATTGGCCCCGGCGCCCGGTAACAGCCGGGTGCCGGTGACAGGATAAACGCTGATTCAACGGGGTTAACAATGGCACAAACAGCTACTACCCAGAGCACACGCGAGCTGGTGCTGGCAAGGCGCCGCGCCATGAGCAGCGGCGGCAAGGCGGCACTGGCCGCCGTGTCTTCTGCCGGTACCACTCAATTCACGGCTGCATCTGCGCCTGTACGGGCACAGCCTGCAGCGGCGCCGGCTACCAGCGGGCGGACCGCTTCCATAGCGCGCCGCCAGGCGATGTCGAGCAGCGGCAAGGCCGGTTTGCAGAGCGGGGATCGCACCCGCACACCGAACTCGGGCGGCAATGGGTTGATATCGACAGCGGCTCCCGCGCAGACGAGGGTTGCACC
>JBATIF010000238.1:0-3069 GCA_049667605.1 Gammaproteobacteria bacterium | reverse complement strand
TGTATCCGGCCCCTGTTGTTGCCTATAGTCGACTAACAGTTATATACGCCTACCGCGCAACGTCGCACCGTGCGTCGCGCCACGCCGGCAACACTGACGGGTGTGAGTGCTGGCAACTCATTTGTTTTGAAGCGCCATTAGTGTCACGCCATTAGTGTCAGAGCACAGTTAACTCTAATATTAGGCAAAAATGTGCTCTGACACCCTTTCGTTCGGAATCAGAGTGACCGCACCGGCGTGAGCCGTTGATAATGAACTATTTTACTTCTACGGGGTCGGTCTGAAGCCATAGCTATCAGGTGTGTTGCTTTCATGATCGTTCTCCATTTTCAGTATGGATTGAGTTTTCTTGTACTTGAGCTGGCTCAGCTTTCTGATTCAGGTGCACATCCAGTTGAGGGAATGCGATCTCGATTTCAGCCTCTTTGAGCGCCCACCAAATGGCTTCGTTCAGCTGAGCTTGAAGGATTCTTTGATTCCAGGGGTCTTCGGTCCAGATAAAGACCTGATAGTTTACAGCAGAGTCCCCGAAATCGGTCAGCAGCACCGTGGGATCATGCTGCGTCAAACGCCCTTCAACTTGACTGCATGCCCCTTCGAGCACCTGCCGAACTTGTTTTAGATCCGATGAATAACTGACTCCGACAGATGTGCTGACCCGACAGAGGTTATCGCGCATGGTGTAGTTTTCAAATTTATTCCTAACGAAGAGTACGTTCGGAATCAGAATATCGCTGTCATCTTTTGTTCGGACAATCGTGCTGCGAATGCCGATACTTTTGACTCGGACCAACTGGTCGCTGATCATGAGCACATCACCGTGTTTGATCGATTCATCGCCCCGGTTCAGCACTCCTGCAACATAGTTTTCTGCAATACCCTTCAGCGCAAAGCCAAGCGCAACGGCAAACAGACCACTGGTTGTGAACAGGGATGTTAATTTCATGCCACACACGTGCAACGCAATCAGAATTCCCGCCGTATACAAGGTCACACGGACGATCCTTTTGTAGATTCGGATGGTTGCATCGTCACTGGTCGAATTTTTCTTAATACGCCGATCAATCCACTTCAGTACTATCCGTGAAAGCACAAAAGTCACGAGAAGAACCAGCGCCGCCTTAACACCCTGAATACAGAACGCCTCAATACCGGAAACCGGTATATGCCCGAAAAACTTTCCTAGTATCTCCAAAACCTCTTTCATATCCCTCTCTACTTCTTAATTTCGATTGGACGGGGTCCAGACCGGTACCCCGCCTTTATGTATGCCCACCGTTCAAGCGCCGGTTGCTTATTCTTTACTGCCGTGAATTGCTTCCAGCTACGGGATCGCCGATCTTCCAGGTCTTGTCGTACCAAGGCTTTGTGGGTATAGGACGAATAAACACCCTTTTCAATCACTCTCACCGCCATTGAAGCATCATTTACCCCGCTTTTCATCCCGATCACCCCGGAATCTTCCCTAAATCACCGCGCATTGCCCTGAAAACCCACCTTCTTTTGCCTACTTTCCCGCCAATTCCTCCCCTCAGACCAGCCGACACCCTGTCGAGCCAGCGATTGGCCGCAACCTCGAGGCAAACAGACACATTCCGGTAGCTTAGCTGAACAGGCGGGCCTGTGGCGGCGCGCGACTGTCGGGGATCTGCACCCGTGAATCCACCAGCACTTTCTCCGCCAGATGGTTCAGTATCTTCTTGATGATCACAGGATCTTCAATACAAGCGATCACCTTCGCGCTGCCACCGCAGACTCGGCAGGTTTCCACATCAAGGTTGAACACCCGCTTGAGCCGTTGTGCCCACGTCATCGCTACATGGCGTTGCGCGGGCGTTTTCTCGTCCTGACCTGCTGCCATTTTCTGGCTGCCCTTGCCCCGCTTTGCCGGGGTCACCAACGCCCGGTGTTTGCTGTTCGGGGCAAATACACCATGGAATCGTGTCAGGTTGACTCTCGGTTTGGGCACCAGGGCGGCCAGTTTGGCGATGAAATCCACCGGCTCAAAGATCACGTGGGTCGTGCCATCGCGATACGGGGTTTTCAGCTCATAGCGAACCTTGCCCTGGTTCGTCAGTGACAGGCGCTTTTCGGAGATGGCCGGGCGGGTGATGTATCGGCACAGACGCTCCAGCTTGTCACGCTGATTCGCCTTGGCCGCAACACCGGCATGCAGGGAAAATCCGGCAACGTTTCCAGCCGCCAGGGTTTCATCAACATCCCGTTCGTCTGGCAGCGTTTGCAAGGTGAAGACTTTACGGCCCTGCTGAGGCCCCACGGCGATACGGTAGGTGATGGAATGCCCTCGCAGCTGATCCATCGGGTCTTCATCTGAACTTTCCAGGCAGACGCGAGCGTGTGACTGCCAGGGCGGCCTGCTGAAAATGAGACAGCTCCCGCAATGCGTCCCTGTCCAACGGCAGGTCCACAGGCCGCGGCACCTGCCCGGGGGCGGTGCCCGCCAGCATGGTGCCGATCTGCGCCAGGCGTGCGTCGAGCTCGGCACCGAAGGTTCCCAGATCAGGCAACAGGCGCTGCAGATCCAGTCCCTGCACCCCGGCAAAGCTCTCGCGCCAGCGCTCCAGGGTATGCATCAGTTCGGCCGCCTGCTGCTGGTAACGCCGCCATGGCCGCCGCCACTCGCGGACCTCGTAGCTATCGGTCTCCGCCGCATCCAGCAACTGGTCGAAACGGGTCTTATGCTGCAACTCCTGTGCACTGACGCGCCGGGCTTCTTCCGCATTCCCCTGGCCACACGCTACACCCAGGCAGGCCCGGTAGAACTGGTGCTGGGTTGCCGCCAGATCGGTCGCGGCAGCCCTGAATGCGGTAATGCTCTTGCTGGACCAGAGAAAGATCGCAACCAGGCTGTAGACCAGGATACCCAGCCCGGTCTGCTGGGCGCGCAGCACCGCAGTGTCGAAGGCATTGACCGGATCCGGGCCGGCATCCATACAGATGATCACGGTCACAAAGCCGCACACCTGCCAGAAGTACCCGTGCTTGCTGCCACTCATCATGTAGGCACAAAACCCGGCACAGACGGACAGGAACAGCATGAAGGCCCAG
>JBATIF010000237.1:0-4868 GCA_049667605.1 Gammaproteobacteria bacterium | reverse complement strand
GTTGTTCCACGTAGATACTGTGCGCGCCGAGTTTGATAGAGGTGGGCAGGGTAACCGGGACCAGGCCCGCGTACTGGCAGGCGAAGAAAAAACGAATAAACTCGGGGTCAGTTTCAGCGACCAGCGCTACCTGGCTGCCCTTTTCCAGTCCCAGGCTAAGCAGTTTACCCGCCAACTCGATGCACTGCTTGCGCAGTTCACGGTACGGGACGCTCGCATACATTGTTCCGTGACCATTGGAGAAATTGACACCGGTCTCGCCCAGCGCCGCGTAATCCAGGGCTTCGGTCAGGGTAGCGAAATTGGCGGCCCGGAAAGGAAGCTTATGGCATGTAGGTGTAGCAGCACGTTCCAAAACAAATTACCTCTGTAAATTAATGCTCGGCACAGCCGGAGCGCGCCAGGTTTTGCAATGACAATAATGCGCGACCCGGATAATTGCCCGACATGCAAGCCAGGTTGTGCTTGCTTTTTCGGACTTCCGGGTCATGTACTGCATTCGAGCGGTATGCCGCTGGCGCCGGCATGCAGAATTGTCGCAACGGGTGATATGTGGTCATGTCACTGGTAGTATCGCAAGTGTTCTCTGGTAGCCGCGGGTGAACTCTGATCTTGAAGGGTACTGCACCGATGTGACCCGGCACACGTTCACAAGCTCCCAACCGCCCGCGGTGTAAGAAAATATTCAGCGACATCCATAATTGCTCCAAGCCACTGGTCTTGTAGAGCGCTGACGCATACAGCATCATATGAGGTCTCGGTAATTAGGCTTGTGTGTCTTGCTAATCCTTACGATCTGGCGCGTGATCATCAAACAACCATCGCCTTCAGGATTCGTGACAATCTTCAGTCGGCCATGCCAGATACCTGATAGACCTTAACATTCAACATTCATTATAGCGCATAATAGGCCTGATTAAAAAGATGAACAACCCCTATTCCTGCAATGCCAGGAGTACATTTGGGATTTATCCGTCAGAAGCCTCGGTGTTCTGCAAATAATGTATCATCGACTGCATGATATTTGCTTATGCTTTAGTGCTTTTCAGTCTGTTAATAGGTTGCCCGAAGCATACGAGGCTATACTGCGGCGCCTTCCGGGACAGAAAATCCGACAGCAAGCCCAATGGATAAGCAAAGTGAGGATAGCATCACCCTCGAGGCGATTACGCGGGTCGATCAGCTAAGCCCGTTTCTGGCAGTTCCGCAGCGGATTTACGCAACTGATCCGCACTGGGTTATGCCGCTGAACTTCGAGCAGCGCCAGCGGTTCTCACCAAAGAATCATTTCTTCCAGCATGCCCGCTGGCAGGGCTGGATAGCTCGCCGCAATGGGCATCTGGCGGGCCGTATAACGGCCCAGATAGACGATCTCCACCTGCAGCAGCATGGCGACGCCATGGGCTATTTCGGCATGCTGGAGGCCGAGGATGATGCAGAGGTTTTCGCCACCTTGTTCAACGCGGCCGAGAGCTGGCTGCGAGATCGGGGCATGCGCCAGGTGCGTGGCCCTTTCAACCTGCATATCAACGAGGAGGTCGGCCTGCTGGTCGATGGCTTCTCCACCCCCCCGTTCGTCATGATGGGCCACGGCCGGCCCTGGTATGGGACCCGCGTCGAGGAACAGGGCTACGTCCCGGTAAAGGATTTACTCGCCTACCACGTACGGCCCGATTTCGAGGCACCCCGTGTCATGACCAGGCTCGCAGAGCGGGTGTCGGACAAGGTGGTGGTGCGCCCCCTGCGGCGCAAACAGCTGGCGCAGGATGCGGCGATTATGCTGGAAATATTTAATGACGCCTGGGCCAACAACTGGGGATTTGTCCCCCTGGCACATGACGAATTTCTGGACACAGTCAAGACACTGACCCCATTGATGCCTGACGACTACGTTCAGATTGCCGAATATGAGGGGAAGCCCGTGGCATTTATCGTTGCCCTGCCGAATATCAACGAGGCGACCCGGGACCTGGGTGGCAGACTGCTGCCCTTCGGCTGGGTCAAATTACTGTGGCGCCTCAAGGTCCATCACCCACGCACGGCGCGGGTGCCGCTAATGGGGGTGAGACAGGAATTCCAACATGCGCGACTCGGCCCGACGCTGGCATTTATGGTGATCGATGCGGTGCGCAAGGCCCTGCATGCCCGGGATGTTACCGATGTAGAAATGGGCTGGGTACTCGAGGACAATGACGGCATGCGCAACATCATTGAATCGATTGGCGGTGAGGCTTACAAGCGCTACCGTGTCTACGAAAAGATCCTGTAGAAATCTTATGCATCTCGATACTGATTCCCATCCAATGACAGCCGTGGTGCTGGCGGGGGACCGTACCAAGAAAGATTCGCTGACCAACCATACGAAGGCAGGGTGCAAGGCCCTGATCGACATCGACGGTATTCCCATGGTGCGCAGGGTGGTGAGCGCACTGCAGCAATCAAAAGCGGTGTTTAAAATCGTGCTGGCCGGCCCGGAGGGCGACGAAGTCGCGATGGATAAACCGCTCAGTGAGCTGGTCGCCAGCAACAAAATAAGCTGGCGTGCCCCGGAGGCCAGCCCCAGTACCAGCGCCTTTCACATCATGCAATCACTGGAGCCGGATACGCCGGTCCTGTTGACAACCGCCGATCACCCGCTGCTCACGCGGGAGATCGTCGATGCATTCTGTCGTCAGAGTCTGGCCGATGATGTCGATGTCACCGTGGGCCTGGCGCCCCATGCCCTGATCACAGAAGCCTATCCCGGCATAAAGAAGACAGTATTTCGTTTCAGCGATGGCGATTTTTGTGGCTGCAACCTGTTCGCTTTCCTGACCCCGGAAGGACGGCAGGCAGCCAGTTTCTGGCGCAAAATCGAACAACAGCGCAAGAAGCCGCTGGTCCTCATCGGCCTGTTGGGCTGGTGGATGGTATTGCGCTACCGCCTGGGGATATTGCCGCTGGAGGAAGCGCTGGCCAAGCTCAGCAAACGCCTGGGGCTGCGTGTGCGCGCAGTCATTCTGCCGTATGCCAATGCCGCCGTAGATGTGGATTCGATCGCCGACCTGGAGCTGGTGAACGGCTTTTTGGCCGACCGCCGCGGAGAGACGTTCCCCATTAATTCCGAATCAACTTCAGGGTCTGCTGGCTCTGCGCGGTGAACCGGCCCTGCGCGCTGTCGTAGCCACGGGATTCGATGTCCACCGCCCAGCCGCTCGTCGTCCTGGCTACCGCGAAGCGGTTGTAATGCGCCACCTCGGCGCCATGCAGGCCCACGGCTGATGCGGAGGGGACAGCTAGCGTCGGTACCCTTCCGTGGCGGGTTTCCAATTCGCGGTAATGGGCCCGGTGGCCATGTCCATGCAACAGCAGTTCCGCCCCGTGTTCCTCGATAAGCGCCTGCAGGGCCGCAGCATCGGTTAGTCGCTTGCGCCATTTCTCGGTACCTGTCAACGGTGAGTGATGTAGATATATCACCCGGAACAGGCCCTGTTTGCGAGTTGCTGCGAGCAGCTGTGGCAGGCGCTCCAGCTGTGCCTTTCCTATGGTTCCGGTTGCCATGAATGGCGGGGTCGGACAGCCGCTGGAGAGGCCGATATAGGCGACGGCGCCGCGGATACGCAGGCTCGGAAAGCGTGTTGTGACCGGCTCGTCCGACGCCAGGTAGTCGTCCCAGAGCGCAAACGTATCTTCCCAGGAAACCTTGACCAGGGTGTCATGATTTCCAGGCACCACCGCTACCTGGCGTGGATCCCCAAGTTGCTGCAGCCACACCAGCGCCTGGGCGAACTCCTGGGGCAAGCCGACGTGGGTGAGGTCACCCGTGATCAACAACTGTTCCAGCGGACGGGCCTGCAGGTCTTGCTGCAGTGCGCTCAATATTTCCGGTCGATGCTGGTAGCGGCGCTTGCGGTGCCAGGAGAGATACCCCAGCAGCCGTTTGTTCAGCAGCAGCCTGCCCCTGGCACCTTCCAGGGTCGTCATGTGGGGGTCGGAAATATGCGCGAAATGCGCCTGCATGCCGGTGAGCTCAGACCCGGCGAATGATGGCGCCCAGGCCGGCCAATTTCTGTTCGATATTGGCGTAGCCCCGGTCGAGGTGGTAGACCCTGTCTATGGACGTTTCGCCATCCGCCGCCAGCGCGGCGATAACCAGGGCGGCGGAGGCGCGCAAGTCGGTAGCCATCACCGGCGCGCCCTGCAGGCGCTCGGTGCCCCGAACCACGGCTACATGCCCTTGCAGGGAGATATTTGCGCCCATACGCTGTAGCTCGGCAACGTGCATGAAGCGGTTTTCGAAAATGTTCTCCACCACCGTGGCCGTGCCCTCGGCCAGTGCGTTGAGTGCCATGAACTGCGCCTGCATGTCGGTGGGGAAGGCGGGGTAGGGTGCGGTACTGATATTGACCGCCCGGCAGCGCCTGCCACCGCTGTCCAGCTCGACCCAGTCGGCGCCGTGGCGCAGTTTCACACCTGAGTCCTCCAGCTTGGTCAGCACGTAGCGGAGGAAGTCCGGATTGGTTTTCAGGATGGTCACCTTGCCGCGGGTGGCGGCCGCCGCGACCAGGAGCGTGCAGCTTTCGATGCGGTCAGGCGGCACCCGGTGACTGGTTCCGTGCAGGCTGTTCGCCCCCTCGACGGTCAGCTGGCTGCTACCGATACCCTCGATAGTCGCGCCCATTGCAACCAGCAAGCTGGCGAGATCGCTGACCTCCGGTTCCATGGCGGCGTTTTCAATTACGCTGGTGCCATCGGCAAGCGTGGCTGCCATCAGCAGGTTTTCGGTCGCTGTCACCGAGGGCGTGTCCATGGCGATATGGGCGCCCTGCAGGCGCGTGGCCCTTGCCTTGATATAACCGCCCTCGATCGTGACCTCAGCCCCCATGCGT
>JBATIF010000236.1:0-2769 GCA_049667605.1 Gammaproteobacteria bacterium | reverse complement strand
TTTGCTGGAAGAGGATTTCCTGCAGCCAATGCTGCTGAGCGGCGAGTACAGGGATAAAATCATCATGCGCAAGCTGGTGCTTGACGACGGCTCGCGGCTGAGGGATTTTTCCGGGCAGAGGATCGATGCCACCCGGCTGTCCGACCGCTATCGTGTATATGTGACCCCGACCATACTGTTTGTCGACGGCAACGGAAAGGAAATTGCAGAACGCATGGTGGGCATCAATACACCGGAAATGTTCGGTGGCTACCTGGATGACTGTATCGAGACGGCATGGCTGATGCTAAGAAATCCCGCGGGGCTGGCAAAGCTGCCGGGCTGCCGCCTGACACAGCCGGCGCGCTAGACAATCCTGCACTGCCCTGTCCGGTGTGCGCTTCCCTGCTTGCGCCGTTGACTGGCGATTAACGCACACGGGCGCGGGATTGGTTATACTGCGCAACCAGAGACTTTCCGGTTCGTGCCAACATGACGGATGACAGTTCACCAAGCAAACCCTGGGGCGGACGGTTCACTGAATCGACCGACGCCTTCGTCGAGGCCTTTACCGCCTCGATCGACTTTGATCAAAGACTCTACCGCCATGACATCGAGGGTTCGATTGCGCACGCGCGCATGCTTGCCCACGTCAACATTATTAGCGGGGCTGAATGCGAAAAAATCATTGCCGGCCTGGAAGAAATCCGCGCAGATATTGACCGTGGTGATTTTGCCTGGTCGACAGAACTCGAAGACATACACATGAATATCGAGGCGCGCCTGATCGAACGCATCGGCGAGACCGGCAAGAAGCTGCATACCGGCCGCTCGCGCAACGACCAGGTCGCAACCGACATGCGCCTCTACCTGCGCGATGAAATCGATAATCTTTGTGCCGCGCTGACCCGCTTGCAATCCGCACTGGTCGAGATCGCGGAGCGCGAGACCGATACCATCATGCCCGGCTTTACCCATTTGCAGGTTGCCATGCCGGTCAGTTTCGGTCACCACATGCTTGCCTGGGAGGCCATGCTGGAACGTGATTATCAGCGCCTGCAGGACTGCCGCAAAAGGGTCAACATAATGCCGCTGGGGGCTGCCGCCCTGGCTGGCACCAGCTTCCCGATCGACCGCGAATACAGCGCCCGCCTGCTGGGCTTTGACGCAGCGGCCGGCAACTCGCTGGATGCGGTCAGTGACCGGGACTTCGTGATTGAATTTTGTGCCGCGGCGTCGATTATCATGATGCACCTGTCACGCTACTCGGAGGAACTGGTTCTCTGGTCATCCGCGCAGTTCAACTTTATTGAATTGCCGGACCGTTTTTGCACCGGCTCCAGCATCATGCCGCAGAAAAAAAACCCGGACGTGCCCGAACTGGTGCGCGGCAAGAGCGGCCGGGTCGCAGGCCACCTGCTGAGCCTGCTGATGTTGATGAAAAGTCAGCCACTGGCCTATAACAAGGATAACCAGGAAGACAAGGAACCGCTGTTCGACACGGTTGACACCCTGTCGGGTTCACTGCGGGTGTTTGCCGACATGATGCCGGCCATCGAGGTACATCGCCAGCAAATGGCAAGCGCTGCTAAACAGGGTTTTTCAACTGCCACTGACCTGGCTGACTACCTGGTGCGCAAAGGTATCGCCTTCCGCGACGCACATGAGATCGTCGGCCGTGCCGTACGCCTTGGCGTCGACACCCAAAGAGACCTGGCAGAAATGTCACTGGATGAATTGCAGGGCTTCTCGGGCGTGATCAGCGAGGACGTGTTTGCCGTGTTAACGCTGCAAGGCTCCATGGCGGCGCGCAGCCACCAGGGTGGAACTGCACCAGAACAGGTGCGCCAGGCTGTCATCGCAGCCCGGCAACGTCTGCAAAAACAGCAATAAACCAAGCCTGTACAATGACATCGGCGTGGCGGCTGGTACAACTTTAACTAAAGTGATAGCGAAACTTACCGCTATACAGGGACCATGAAAGACTTAAAACTTAATGAAGCTTTGACCTTGCTGGATAGCTGCCCGATAGCAATGCTGCTCATCGGCGGGGATAACATCATCCGCGACTGCAACCAGGCCTTTACAGCACTCACCGGCGTGATTAGCGGCACGCTCGACAGCGCCATGCAGCAGGAGCTGCTTGCACCACTGCTTGGCGATGGAGGCATCATCAACTGGGTCACTCCAAACGGCGATGAGCACTGGCTGAGTCTCGAAACCGTAGCGCTCGGCGATACCGGTACAACGGCACGGTTCTACCAGGACATTACCGAGAAGCTGCGGCTTAAAAAAGAACGTGACGCATTTGCCACCGAACTCAGCGAACAATCCCTCAAGGACAAGCGCCTGACCAGTCTATTGAGCCGGCATGGAATACTGGTTTCCATGGGGCCGCTGGTCGCCCGCTCGCGACGCTACAATAGTCCCTTGTCCGTTATCGGTATGAGTATCGATTCCGTTGAGGAGCGTGAAACGGTACTTCGCAGGATATCACTGCTGCTAAAAGACCAGACCCGCTGGGCAGACCTTGTTGGCTGCAACACCGAGGGTGATTTTATACTCGTCCTGCAGGAGGCGACCCGCGATTCCGCCTTGCAGCTGGTAGAAAAAATCTCCGCCCGGCTGGCTGCTGCAAACGCGGACTCCCCCGAACCGGTGCTTGCCTGCTACGGCATTGCCGAGTGCGACAAGAACGACGATGCCGCCTCCCTGCTGGAACGCGCCGAATCCGCAATGGCCGAGGCACATAACAAAGAAAGCCGTACCTCGATCGCCATGTAATCCAGC
>JBATIF010000235.1:0-15130 GCA_049667605.1 Gammaproteobacteria bacterium | reverse complement strand
CAAAGGCTTTGTAGGTTCCCGGTGCAGCCACATCCAGTGTGCGTATCCGCTCGGCAATGTCATCCACGGCAATCGCCAGTTCGGTGTAATGTTCCTCGAACATCAGGTGCAACTCGCGAAACTGCGGCCCTGTCACGTTCCAGTGAAAGTTGTGAGTTTGCAGGTACAGCGTGTAGGAATCCGCCAGCAGGCTTTTCAGCCCCTCGGCAATCCTGATTCGATCTTGCTCGTTTATGCCGATATCGATTGTGCTCATCAGTTTTTCCTCTTGTTAGAAAAGTGTGTACTGTCTGGATTTCTGTTCAAGCCCGTCAATAGTTTTGGGCGCTTTAGCGCTTTAGTTCCCGGCGTTACAGTTTGCTATTTACAAGATTAAATTACTATTTGATGATAGATAGATAAAATCGTTTGTATATATAACATTTATCGCAAAAACCTATCATTGGGTTCGGGCAGCAGGACTGGCTTCCGGCTGGAGCTTGCTGTCCGACAGTCAATGCCGGGTGGCTGAACCAGGTGACCTTGATTCGCTGTTGAGAAGTGCGATGAATGTCTCGAGACGCTCTGCAGGCTGGACTGTTTCCAGCAGCAGCTGCTTGTCGGCCTCGCCGAGTGGCAATGCCATGCTCAAGCTGTTGATCAGTCTCACGGTCGAAAGGCGCTCAAGCATTTTCCAGTCTACGTCCAGGTCGTTGAAGCGAAAGTAAGCCTTGAGTGTCTGCAACAAAAGATCATGTGCAGTAGTCATGCCGCCATCATGCTCGCTGTAGTCAGCCTTGAAGCGCGACCATTGCGGTACGATCAACCGGTAGCCACGGGTAGTCGGCAGTTCCTCGCCGGGATCAAAACGACACACGCCGACCAGCACCATTTCAATGCGGCCATCGCTGGTCTCGCGGTACTGGGTGATGCGCCCGGCACAACCGGTATGGCTGAGCTTGCTGTCATCTTTTGAATTCGGGTCCGGCTGGATTATGCCGATCATGTGGTGGCTGCCAAGTGCATCGCTGACCATGTTCAGATAACGCGGTTCGAAGACATTCAGGGGCAACTCGTTCCCGGGCATGAGGATGGTCCCTGGCAACGGAAATACCGGCAGGGTGTCGGGCAGTTGCTCGTAAGAAGCGATAAAAGCACTGAAGCTCATGGCGCACCTCCGGGGTTTTGGTTGCGATGTCCGGGTACTTCAGCACCGCCTGGTCTACAGATCATGCCCGGCCATCAAGTAAAATCAAAGCTTTCAATTTATGGACCCAGTGTCCGGATATTCCGCCATTTTGTCGTAGATATTTTTCAGTCCTGACATGTCCACGCAACCATGTGTCGGCGTGTTGAGGTACTCGCGCCTGTTTTCTTCCGACTCGAAGTAAATCTTCAGGGCATTATCGCCTTCGCCTTCGACGATGAAGGCGCATTCTTGATATCGGTGACATCGTTCAGGGTAACAGGGTCCAGGGTTGTGGTTATCACGCCGGATATTCTCATAACACTAAGGAACCGACATCTCGATCCGTTATTGTATCATATCTGTATAAGTAATTTAAACATGAATATTGATTTGTACAACTATTTGTATAAGTATGTGTAGCAATCCCGGCCTGTACCGGCACATTATTACAGTTAACCCGGATACCGGGGTCCGGGTGCCGTGAACATTTCCAAGGAGGAAACCATGAACGCCACCCGCATGCAAAATTCCGCGCAACACAGGGTGCTCGATAACAAGGGCCTGGCAGCGGTAACTTTCACATTGCACTGGTCGGACGGCCGGGCAGTACATGAAGATGAAATGCACGTCGAGAAGTTCAGTGTCTGGCGCGAAGCAGACTTCTTGCCAGCGGCAATCGGTTCCCGGATTCCCGGCATGTGCGCCGGGGCTTCTGCACAGGCAGAGTTGTCTGCCGGCGAGGTGACAGGTGACTGGGATGCCGCGCGCGAGATTTGCGGGAGCCTTTCCTGTTTCGACCGCAACTATCGGCACGGACTCACAGTCGAGCCACGCCTGGGTGGCTTTTATCCGCGCGGCATTTTCCACGGCTTTCGCGATATCGTGCCCGACGCCGTCGAACCGGCACGGATTACGGCGCTCGACGAAGCAACGATGTGCGTTGACATGAATCACCCGCTGGCATGCTTTCCGCTAAAGGTGGTGCTTCAACTGGTCGAGGTGCTGCCCGGATCCGATATGCGGGGCGGGCGCTGCAGCAGTCCGCTTGACGGGCTGGCGCGCTTCCCGGGCCTTGCTGCGCCGCTGCCCGGGGGCGTGAATACCTCCTACGGCGATGATGAGCAGGCAATGGCACGCATGGATGAGCGGGATGACGCTGTCTTCTACAGCACTTCCCGCATGCTGCAGCATCTCGATGCGCATGCCCTGGCAACCGTCAATGCGCTCTATCGGCGTCTGCTTCCCATCGATGCCGACGTGCTTGACCTGATGGCAAGTCATGATTCGCACCTGCAAGGCTGCAGGCTGCGCAGCCTGCATGTGCTCGGTATGAACGCGGATGAACTGCAAGCCAACTGCGCTGCGACTGCACAACGGGTGCAGAATCTGAACGAGGAGCAAACCTTGCCTTTCGAAGACGCCAGCCTGGACGCGGTAGTCTGCACGGTATCGGTAGAATACCTCAATCAGCCGCAGAGTATCTTCGCCGAGGTGCTGCGCGTTCTGCGCCCTGGCGGCATTTTCATATCAACCTTCAGCAACCGCTGCTTTCCGACCAAGGCAATCCGGGTGTGGGGTGATCTGCATGAGTTCGAGCGCGTCGGTATGCTCACGCAATGGTTGCAGCATGCCGGCTTTCACAATTTGCACACGTTTTCCTCACGCGGCTGGCCACGCCCGACAGATGATGCGCATGCCGGCGAGACCGGGCTGTCGGATCCGGTTTATGCCATATGGGGATTCAGGCCCGCTGAATAAGCGCAACCTGTTCGGTGTGATGTAGATACACGACGGGGAAAAAACGTACAACAGGACCTGCCATGAATATTCTCAACAAACTACCGAATTCACGCCGCCACGCAGCGGGCCTGGAGTGGGTCGTATTGAAAAAACTTCCTGCAGTCCTGTTGGTCGGCACCCTGTTGCCCTTGTTCATCAGCCTGGCCATGCGGTTTTTTCCGCAGGATGGAACAAGCAGTGAAATAGCCAAACAGGTGAAGCTGGTGGATATCATGACTATCGCCACGGTGGCGACCGTCTGGATGTCGGTTTTTACAGTTGCCATCGGTTGCTGCGTGGTGGTGATCATGAAGGGCCCTGCCTATGTTGCAGACGCCTATGAAGTCCCGGACTCAGATCGGCCGGATAGCTGATAATGTTTTTCTCCGGCGTATCGCGTTTGCGCCGTAATCGGTGACCCACCCGGTCGCCGACTAAACAATTGTTACCCGAAGTCAGTCCAGCCCCAGCAAGCTGAGCAGTTCAGCCATGTTGTGGATCTCTGGATGCTGCGCGGCGCCCGGGTCAGCAGACTGGCCGTGGCGGTTCATCCAGATGGCCGTCACCCCCGCGTTGCGGGCACCGGCGAGGTCGGTGTCCGCTTCGTCACCGACATGCGCAAGTTCTGCAGTGTTTACCTGCGCCCGCCGACAGGCCTCCTCGAACATGCGCGGATGGGGCTTGGCCTTGCCGGTGGATGCGGCGGTCAACGAGAAATCAAACAGCTGTTCGAGCCCGAGGCGTTGCACGTCGGCATTGCCGTTGGTGAGCGAGCCCAGGCAGTAGCCGGCGTGACGCAACCTTTGCAACGCGGGTGCTACATCGCTGTACAGGGTCACCCGGTGACGTGCTTCGAGGAACACGGCGAAGGCCGGTTCGACCAGGCCCTGGTCATAGCCGGCAGTCTCCGCGGCGATACGCAGCGAGGCCTTGCGCAGGGTGGTGACGTCATTGTGTAGTTCAGGCTGCCGCTGCAGCAGGTGCTGGCGCAGCTTGAGCATATCCTCGGGGCTGTAGCGCGAGGTGATGCGCGGATAGTGCAGACCAAGCCAGTCGTACAGCGACCGCTCCGCCGCCATGAGCACGGGGCGGTTATCCCAAAGGGTGTCATCAAGGTCGAAGGTGAGGGCGCGTATGTTTTCCATCTGCCTGTCTCCGTTTTCATTCCAGCTGCACGAGTTTCCACAAACTTGAAGGCGACTGGTTCAGGGTGGTTGATGTTACCCCCAATGGCAGCACATATTCCCGGCGACAGATAAATATAGCCGTTCAGCCCGGGTTTACCGGGGCGGCTGGCAAACGAGCCGGATTTTGCAGTGCCGGGGTTGTGCAAGAGCTGCGTGACTGCGATGATCTGTGCCATGACGAACAACGCGACAATCCGGCGCGGCGCGCATGGCAAGCTGCGCCAGCCGGTTTTCAACAGGACAACAGTTCCTTGCTAAGAAAAATTATCCTGCCGACGATTCTGCTGGTGCTTGCCTACGGTTTCTGGGTAAGCCCCAACTTAAAGGCCATTGCCGCGGGCGTGGCCATTTTTCTGTTTGGCATGTTGTCCCTGGAGGAAGGCTTTCGTGCCTTCACCGGCGGGGCCCTTGATCGGGTACTGAAACGCACCACCTCGTCGACCGGGAAAAGTCTCCTGTTCGGTATCGTCAGTACCTCGCTGATGCAGTCCAGTTCGCTGGTCTCGGTGATTACCATCTCGTTTCTCAGTGCAGGCCTGATTACCCTGACGGCCGGTATCGGCATTATCTTCGGCGCCAACCTGGGTACCACGACGGGGGCCTGGTTGATCGCCGGATTCGGCCTCAAGGTCGATATCGCCGCCTATGCCATGCCGCTGCTGGCGTTCGGCGTGATCCTGGTTTTCCAGTCTTCCAAATCACTCAAGGGCATCGGTTATATACTGGCGGGGCTGGGTTTTCTGTTTCTCGGCATTCACTACATGAAAGAAGGCTTCGAGACCTTCAAGGACACCATCGACCTGGCCGAGTACGCGGTCGCCGGGTATCCCGGGGTGCTGCTGTTCACGGCCATCGGCATCTTTGCCACCGTGGTGATGCAGTCCAGCCACGCCACCCTGGTATTGATCATCACTGCACTCGCGGCCGGCCAGATCACTTATGAAAATGCACTGGCACTTGCCATTGGCGCCAACATCGGCACGACCATTACCGCGATCCTCGGGGCCATGAGCGCCAACGAGGCCGGTAAACGCCTGGCGGTAGCGCACCTTGTTTTCAACGCGGTGACCGGCCTCATTGCCATCATCTTCATTTATCAGCTGGTTGATCTCGTCAACTGGGGATCCGGCATGCTGGGGATCGCGGAGGAGAACTACACCCTCAAGCTGGCCGTGTTCCACTCGATATTCAACCTGCTCGGTATCGCCGTGATGCTGCCACTGATCAATCAGCTGGTTGTCTCGCTGGAGAAATTTATCCCGGAGAAAACACCCGAAGTGGATCAGCCAAAGTACCTGTCCGATTCTTCGGCGGAGTTCCCCGGCACAGCGGTGGAGGCGGTCCGCCTGGAGACCATGCGGCTGTACGAGGCTGCATTGCGCATCATCGTTGACGGGCTCGGCATGAAGACGGCAGAAGTATTGTCCGGCATTAACCTGGAACAAGCCGTTGCGCCACGGACGCGGATTCATCAATTCGACATCGAGGCGATGTACGAAAGACACATCAAGGGTATCTACAGTGCGATCGTGGCCTTTATCAGTGATACGACATTTTCCCGCCGCGACGAGCAGTCGACCGACCTGCAGTGGCTCAGGGAAGCGAGTACTCACCTGGTCGAAGCGGTCAAGGATACCCGTCAGCTGCAGGAAAACCTGGTCTACTATGTGGGATCAGAAAATCAGCAAATGCGCGAAGTCTACAACCGGGTCAGGGTACAAATCGCGTTGATCATCCGTGACCTGGAGGAGATGCGCGCAACCGGCGGCGGGGCGATGGATCTGCTGTCGCTGGACGGTCTGAAGCTGCTGGTGGACGAGGAACAGCAACGCATCAACGAGATCATGACCGAGCTGATCGGCAAACGTGTCATCACCCCGGCCATGGGATCATCACTGATCAACGACAGCGTGTTCGCGCACGATATTGCGATGAACCTGATCCGGGCCGCACAGACTCTGTTCGTGGCGGGCGAGCAGGAACTGACCCAGGCAACACGCGATGTGGTGCTGGACAAGAGCGATCTCTCGCGCATTGGTTCCGGCAGCGGTACTGAAAACCCGAACAGTTAATTCACCAGTGGAGAAGGTTCAATGAAACGAAAAAAGCTGTTAAAGAAGCTTGCCGATTTTCTCGACAGGGACGGGCAGAAACGCCGTAAACACCGCGACGAACTGAAGATACTGCTGAAAAAACTTCGCAAAAAGGAGGTCGAGCTGAAAGAAAAAATGCGCCATGAGAAGGACGAGCGCAGACTGCATCGGCTCGGCAAGGAACGCGAGATTATCAGGGCTCAGCGTGCGAAAGGATTACAGGCCCTGCAGGACCTGGAATGATCGTGATCCTGCCGGGAGGCAATCACTTGCCTGTTGATGAACTGACACCGCGCTATTTGCTTGTGCGTGCTGATTCCGCGTACCTGCCTCATTGCAGTTCTTTCACCGGCCCTGCCAGTCCCAGTTCATAATAGGATTGCGCCATCTTGCTGATGGCAATCGCAAAGGCCGCGGTGCGGTAGTCATCGATGTTCGGGTTCTTCTTCAGTACCTCGAGGATGTCGTGAAATGCGGTGCGGATCGTGTCGTCCAGGCCCGAGCGGATCAGGTCGAGTTCGGTGGCGCCGTGCATGATTTCCCTGCGCAGTTTATCCGGCGCCTGTTTGCCGGTGAGCGTCTCCAGCACGGCAAGGTAATTGCTGCCACGCATTTCATCGAGCTGGCGTTGCAGGCGCCCGAAGCGCATGTGAGAGAGATTGCGCGTCCACTCAAAATAGGAAACGGTCACGCCGCCCGCGTTGACGAAAATATCCGGCAGGATGGTGACGCCCCGTTCACGCAGGATCTCATCGGCCTGGTAGGTGACAGGCCCGTTGGCGGCCTCGACGATCAGCCTTGCCTGGATACGCATGGCATTGTCCGCGTGTATCTGTGATTCAAGTGCGGCCGGGATGAGGATGTCACAGTCCATCTCCAGCGCCTGTTCCCCCTGCGTGCTGTAGGTAGCGCCGGGAAAATCCTTCACGCCACCGGTTTCCGCAAGGTGCTGGCGGACATCGTGCACGTTGAGGCCGGCCTCGTTGACGACGACCCCGTCGCGCTCGATGATGGCAACAATCGTGGCTTCGTCTTCCTCGGAAAGAAACTTGGCGGTATGGTAGCCGACCTTGCCGAGTCCCTGGATGACGATGCGTTGCGATGACAGGCCGTCGCTGAGTCCGGCATCCGCGACCAGTTCGGGATGACGAAAAAATTCGCGCAGCGCATACTGCACACCCTTGCCGGTTGCCTCGGTGCGGCCCGGGATACCGCCACGCTCGAGCGGCTTGCCGGTTACGCACGCATCACGGTTCAGGTCATCTGGAAACAAAGTCTTGTAAGTATCTGCAATCCATGCCATTTCACGTGACGAGGTGCCAAGGTCGGGTGCCGGGACATTGGTGGCGGGATTGATGAAATCGCGGCGCGCGAGTTCCATGCTGAACTGGTGCACGATCTCGCGCAATTGCGCTTCGGTGTAGTTACCCGGATCGATCAGCAGGCCGCCTTTTGCGCCGCCAAATGGAATGTCGGCGATAGCGCACTTGTAACTCATCAGGGCGGCCAGGCCCTCGGTCTCGGCCTGGTTCACCAGCGGTGCAAAGCGCAGCCCGCCCTTGGCAGGCAGACGGTGAGAACTGTGAATGGCCCACCAGCCGGTGAAAACCTCCACCTTGCTGTCAATGCTCACGGGGAACCTGACCTGGATGACAAGATTGCAGGCCTGGATCACCTTGGCGGTCTCGGGATCCAGACCGATTGCCAGTGCGGCGCGGTCGACCATCCGTTCGATGCCCTCGCGAAATGACATGCTTTCATGGCTGGTTTTATCCATCTGTCCTATCTCCCTCTCAAGCGCGGCTGTTCAGGTATCCTGACGTCTTTAAAACGAATCTGTGAAAATTCATGACAGGCGCACTGCCTGGCAGCGGCTGTGCCCTGTCCATCGCACACCAGCAAGGCAGTCTGCATGCAGGCCTGACTGACAGCACCCGGTTCCTCAACACTGTCGGATATAAACGGCACCTCTCCCTCATCCTGGCTCTTTCATGAAAGCACCAGCTCAGGAATGTTTCAGCCAGTTTACAGCGGTTTTTATTTCCGGTCGCTACAAAAGCTTTGCACAATCGCAGCACTGCAAACCGCCCGGCTGCGTTGCATAAGGCTTATTACCCTGATGGAAATGGGAGTTTGCTGCTTTAGCTGGCGCATAATTGCGCCCGGAGACTCAACGACATGGCGGTAATCGTGACGCAAGTCGGGACGGGCTCTGGTATTCTCACCGGCGGGCCCATATCGGGGCAGCCTGAATCAATACGTGGTTTTTCATGCCGCGCGGCGGGCCCGGCAGTGCAAACAATCGGAACCTTTTTTCATGACTAACCGTGTCGCCATTCATCACCAGACCGAGTACCGCTTTGACCGGCCGGTCAGCCTGGGTCCGCACGTCCTGCGCCTGCGGCCGACGGCGCACTGCCGCACGCCGATCGAGTCCTATTCACTGAGGGTGCAGCCGGACAGTCATTTCATCAACTGGCAGCAGGACCCCTTCGGTAATTTCCAGGCACGCGTGGTGTTCACGGGGAAGACACGCCTGTTGCGTATCGATGTCGACATGGTTCTCGATTTGGTCGAGATCAATCCCTTCGATTTTTTTGTCGAGGAAAGCGCCGAACACTGGCCCTTCGAGTACGAGTCTACGCTGCGCCGGGACCTGGCCCCTTACCTGCAATGCGAGGAGGCCGGCCCGCTGCTGCGCCACTGGCTGGCGCAGGTGCCGCGTGAGTCGCGCAATAGCATCGAGTTCCTGGTCGGACTCATCGGCCGCCTGCGCCAGGACATCAGCTACAACGGGCGCATGGAGCCCGGGGTGCAGGCCTGCGAGCAGACACTGGAAAATGCCTCGGGCTCCTGCCGCGACTCGTCCTGGTTACTGGTGCAGATCCTGCGCCACCTCGGTCTCGCCGCGCGTTTCGTTTCCGGCTACCTGGTCCAGCTGGTGCCGGACACCCGTCCTGTTGACGGACCGTCCGGTCCGGATGAGGATTTCACCGACCTGCATGCGTGGGTGGAAGTCTACCTGCCCGGGGCCGGCTGGATCGGCCTCGATGCGACCTCGGGCATGTTCGCCGGTGAGGGTCATATCCCGCTGTTCTGTACTCCCGATGCCAGCGGTGCCGCACCGGTAAGCGGTAGCGGCGATGCCTGTGAGACCGAGCTGTATTTTCACAACCGCATCACCCGTATCCCCGCAGGCACGGGTGTCAGGGAACCCTGAAATGCCAGATAGTAAGCGGCCTGAACGCCGTTCCTGGCACCGTGGCAGGCGCTCGGCGATGCAACCGTACCGGCCAATGCCCCGATACGGTGCAGGTGGCCAGCCAGCGGCCGGCGCGGTGATGACGCGCTAAGCCGGACCTGCGGTATAATCCCGGCAAGAAGGGATCGGCCGCGCCGGCAGGCCTCTTCCAGCAGGGGGTTGCAGAGCCGAATACCCCGGTTAACGGCGGCTGGCAGGACTTCCTGACATAATGTCCACTTGCGGCGCTGGCCGTGCGAAGGTAGTTGAATATGACTTATTGTGTTGCCGTTCGGGTCGATGACGGCCTGATATTTGCTTCGGATTCACGCACCAATGCCGGTGTCGACCACATCAGTACCTACAGCAAGATGTTCAGCTTCGGCTGCGAGGGTGAACGTGCCTTCGTGGTGCTCACGGCTGGTAATCTTGCGACCACGCAATCGGTCATTGCGACAATCAAGCGCGATATCCGGCAAAAAGCCAGCCCCAACCTGATGACGGTGGAGACCATGACCGAGGCCGCCGACTACATCGGGCAGATGAGTGCCGCGCAGCAGCAGAAGCACAGTACCGCGGTCGCCGGCAGCGGCAGCGGATTCAGTGCCAGTGCCAGTTTTATCCTCGGCGGCCAGATCGCCGGCAGCTCGCACCGCGTCTACATGATTTACCCGCAGGGCAACTTCATCAAGGCCACTACCGAGAGTCCTTATCAGCAGATCGGTGAAATCAAGTATGGCAAGCCGATCCTCGATCGTATTATCACGCGCGAGACTCCGCTCGATGAAGCGGCGCTGGCCGCCCTGGTTTCGATGGATTCGACCATGCGCTCGAACGCCACGGTGGGGCCGCCGATTGATGTGTTGATTTATCCGAAAGACAGTTTCAGCCTGAAACGTCATTTTATCCTGCAGGCCGACGATCCCTACCTGCTTGAAATCAAGTCTGCCTGGGATGAGAAGATCAAGGAAGCATTTTCCGAGCTCAGGTGGTTCTCGTGGAACGAGCCGCAGCACGTGAGCAGTGACGATTAAAACGCAGTTTCCAGCCGATCCAGGCTGGAGTTAAAGCGCTTCATCCAGTTCCAGCAAGAACCAGGTGCCGGCAATCTGCTCGTGCAGATTACCGAATTCCTGCTGCAGCCGGTCGAGGAATTCATGCAGACCCTCGGCAAGCAGCTTTTCCACGTTTGCTTCGGCAACCAGGCGCTGCAGGCGCAGGGCTGCACGCAGCGGCTCGTCGTTATGCGGTAATCTGTTCTCGAGACAGGATGCGATCTCGCCGAGCGTGTGAGCAACGGCTCGTGGAAAATCGGTATCCTGCAGCAGAAACGCCAGTACCCGTTCAGCCTGCACCCGACGGCGCATGTACTGGCGGTACATCTGGTGGCCACTCAGCGAGCGCAGCACGTAGGTCCAGAGGCGATTCTCCAGGCGTTCCAGTTCCACCCCGGGTGCGATCAGCGTGGTCGATCCGACATCGATTATGCGTGTCGTCATGTCGGCGCGTTCCAGGTTGCGTCCCACGCGAATGAACTGGTAGGCCGCGCCATGGCTCATGGTGCCGGCCAGCAGCCCGGTGATCTGCTGGGTGCGCATGACGATTTCCGAGAGAAACTCGTAGCGGTCCTTGAGGGGCGCCTTGCCGGTGAGTTTTTTCCGGGCGAACAGGTAAAGTTCATTGACATGTTCCCAGCCCTCGCTGGGCACCAGGTCGCGGGTCGTGCGGATGTTCTCGCGTGCCATGGCCAGGCTGGTGAGCAGCGATCCCTGGCTGTCCGTATCGCTGAGCATGAACTTGATGACATTGCGCTCACCGGAAGTTCGGTAATTCTTGTCAAAATATTCCTGTGCACCGCTGATATCCACCAGCTGGTGCCAGTCAAGGCCGATACCGCTGGGCAGGTCCAGCATCAGGTAGGAATAAACCTTGACCAGGCGCGCGGTGTTTTCGGCGCGCTCCAGGTAGCGTGCCGTCCAGTAGAGCCGTTCCGCTACCCGTGACAACATCTCATTTACCTCCGGTTTCCACGATCCAGGTGTCCTTGCTGCCGCCACCCTGCGACGAGTTGACCACCAGCGAACCCTTGCGCAATGCTACCCGCGTCAATCCACCCGCCGTTACATAGGTGCGCTCGGATTGCAGGATAAACGGCCGCAGATCGAGATGGCGCGGTTCCACGCGCTGCCCGCATATAGTCGGTGCGGTCGACAGGCTGAGGGTCGGCTGGGCGATGTAGTTGCGCGGGTTACGCTTGATCAGGTTGGCGAACTTGTTGCGCTCGGCGGCGCTTGCATGAGGACCAACCAGCATGCCGTAGCCCCCGGATTCATTGGCCGGCTTGACCACCAGCGTATCGAGGTTGGCAAGCACGTGTTCGCGCTGCTTGATGTCATCACAGCGGTAGGACGGGACATTGGGGATGATCGGATCCTGGTCAAGGTAGTACTTTATGATATCGGGCACGTAGGTATAGACAACCTTGTCATCCGCGACACCGGCGCCGGGTGCATTGGCCAGCGCGACATTGCCGGCACGCCAGGCGCGCATCAGGCCCGGCACACCAAGCACCGAGTCTTCGTGAAAGACATCCGGGTCGAGGAATTCGTCGTTGATGCGCCGGTAGATGACGTCGACGCGCTGCAGGCCGTCGATGGTTTTCATGTATACGCAATCGTCATCACCGACCAGCAGGTCGCCGCCTTCTACCAGTTCGGTACCCATTTGCATTGCCAGGAACGCATGTTCGAAATAGGCAGAGTTGTAGATGCCGGGTGTCATCACCACGATCTCGGGATAATCCAGCGGCCGCGGCGACAGTGAGGCGAGCATATCGAACAGGTGTGAGGGATAGTCATCCAGCGGCAGGATGCGGTGTTTGCGGAACAGCTCCGGGAATACCCGCTTGGTGATGCTGCGGTTCTCGATCATGTAGGAGACGCCGGATGGTACGCGCAGGTTGTCCTCGAGCACATAGACGGTGCCGTCGCTGTCGCGCACCAGGTCGGATCCGCAGATGTGTGCCCAGACATTGAAGCGCGGACTGGCGCCGATACACTGCGGCAAAAAACATTTCGAGCCGCTGATCAGTTTTTCCGGCACGATGCCGTCCTTGATAATCTTCTGCTTGTTATAGAGGTCATCGATGAACATGTTCAGCGCTGTCATGCGCTGTTCAAGACCTGCCTCGATCTGTGACCATTCCTTCTGCGCGATAATGCGCGGGATGATGTCGAACGGCCAGGTGCGGTCGATGTTTGTGCCTTCGCTGTAGACCGTAAACGTCACGCCCATTTCGGCGATGGCCAGGTCAGCTGCATGCTGGCGCCGACCCAGCTGCCTGGCGCTGAGCTTTTCCAGGTAAGCGGCGATGGCGCGTGCGGCCTGGCGCGGATGACCGGGTGAGCTGATCATCTCGTCATAGAACATGCCCGGGTCATAGCTGTTCCAGTCTATTTCCATGCATCCGACTCCATTTTACTGTCTGTTCAGTTATGTATCGTCCCGCTGACGGGAAACACACTCGTTCATCAGCGGATGATAATTATCAGCGCTGCGCTTCTGCATGCATGCAGGCATGCCGGGGTTGCAGCGCCATCATCGCTGCAATGTAGAGTAGAGTCCATGCTTTCCCGAAAAAGGCCGGGCTGATTTTCAGGTGCCTTCCGGGTAGAGCGGTTTCAGAGTGTTTGCGGTGGTTTCAGTTTCAGCCGGTCTTTTACGCCAGGCATCCCTGACAGCATGCCACAACCCGGCACCATGCCATTTTTCATTGTCACTGGCATACAGGGTGCGGTCCAGTGCCATGATCTGTTCGCGGCCCTCGCCAAGGCGGTCGGCCAACGCACCCAGGTTGCGCGGTGGCTCATCCGGCCAGCGCGCATGACCCAGCCCCAGCAGTGTCTGTGCGGCAGCCCTGGCATCATCAGTGCTGCAGGCGCGTTCCAGTTGCTGCAGGTGTTTCTTTATCGCCGCCCGGTTGTTGTGCGCTACAGGTAATTCCTGTCCTGTGGGGGGCGCTGCCTGCCTTGCCTGGCGTGCCCGGCTTACGGCAAACAGGACGATCATCAGCAACAGCAGCGCAGCGCCCGCGAGCGGCCAGTGCCTGAAGCTCTTAAAGTGCTCGTACCAGCCCGGCGGCGATGCTGCCTGCACCCCGGACACAGGCGTTGTTGCAACATTGTCCCGGCTGCTGTTTTCTGTTTTCACAGGCGGCGGGGTGGGGCTGGCGCCGCTGCCGGGCTCGACATTGATTTCCCATTGCGGCAGGCGCGTACTGTCCGCCTGGTTGGTGCCGGTGTTCCACCAGCCCAGCTCAATGGCCGGGATTGTCAGCGTGCCTGCCACCTCGGGGATGTAGGTGAAGGTTTGCCTGCTGATGCCATAGACCGTTTCACCGTCGGTGCGGCTTTCGTTGAGCGGGGATTCCGGGTAGAGGCGGGCCAGTGCGGGTTGCTCGAGTTGCAGCTCCGGAAGCTGCGCGCCGCTTAGCCCCTTTGCCTGCAGGGTGATCGTGCGCGTGACCGGTTCACCCGCGCGGAACTGCGGTGGCGTGTCGGTCCAGCTATCCTGCAGGGTCAGCTGTTCGGCGGGCAGCCAGGTGTTTCCGGCTGAGGCGGGCCGTGGCAGGACGTCGATACTGATTGCCTTGCTGCGGATGCGCAGCGCTTGCCCGGGTGTGGCGAAGGGCGTACTGCTGAAAAACGGGTCATTGGCAAACGGACTGTCACCAAAAAACCGCTCCAGCAGACTGCCGCGGCGTGAACCCGGAATGGATTTGTTTCTTGCCGACGCGAGCTGTCCCCTGAAGGACACGGGTGGTATCTGCAGCGGGCCGCTTTTTTCCGCCGAGATGGCGTAACGGCGTTCGATGACGTTATAGGACTTGCCGTTGCGGGTGACGCTGTAACGCGTGTCCTCGCCCAGCTGTTCAACCACCGCCTGTTGCGGCTCTGGCGTGCCCAGTTCGCCGCTGATTACCCGGTCATCGTAGTAGAGCCGCACCGTGTAGGGGATCTGTTGCTGGATGTAGAGGTCTTTGCCCTCGTTATCAATCTCGACCTCGAGAAACGCATGCCCGGACTGTGCGGCGGCGACCTGCTCGGGAATGTCGGTGACCTCCACTTCGAGTGCACGGGTTTGTTCGCTGCCCACGCTGACAGGCGGTATCCGCAGTTTGCCCTTGTGGCGTGGTTCGAGTTGCACGGTCCAGCTGGTTTTATCGGAACGCCGGCCATTGATTATCCTCACCTGGGTGCTGGTGCTGCTGCCCAGTACCCTGAAATCACTGTCAAGCGCGGCAAGGTCCGGTTCGCCCTGTTGCCGGCCGTCAGTTTCGATAATTAGGATAACCGGATCACCTTCGTACACCCTGTCGCGCTCGAGCCTGGCGTTGACACCGGCCAGTGCAGTCGCCGCCAGGCAGGTGCCTAACAGGACTGCCAGCAGGGTGGTCAGAAACGTATTCCTGAATACTCTTCGTTGCATCATGATTCCGTGTTCATCGTCATACTTGATTACCAGTCCTGGCGGTTGCCGCTTTCAGGCTGTTGGCCGCGCTGCCGGTACTGGTAGAGAAACTTGCGGCGCAGCAAGCCACCCGGGTCATCCGCGATACGGCGCAGCCATTGTTGTGCGGCGAGTTGTTCCTCGCTGCTCAGCG
>JBATIF010000234.1:0-1765 GCA_049667605.1 Gammaproteobacteria bacterium | reverse complement strand
GAGTATGACCTGCACACGGTTATCCGCTTTCGCCAGGCGCGCCGGAAACAGGTTCAGATATAAAGGGTGTCACCCATTAGCCGTCTCCGGTCAAGTGCCCAAGCGATTCCCTGATGACCAGCATCATAGCGTATGAATGCCAGTTATCTAAACACGCACCTGGGTTTTCAATGTTCGTGCTGCTTCAAAACTGAAGCGCACCAGTCACCCATCAGGATCCAGGCATGGCGGTGTTCTGCCAGTCCCCAGCGGATAGTCCGCTCCAGAAAAACCTCAGTACCCCTGCATGACCAAGTGGCATGTACAGAGCCAGGGCTGCCACGGGTTATGGCGCCAACCTCCAAAGAGCTCATGCATCGGGCGCATCAGACAAACTGCCAATGCTGTGTGCCGTAACGGCAATAATCAGAGTTGCCGGGATTTTTACCACGCACCCATTCCATTGTCCGTCACGGCAAACCCGTTAGCTGAAGGCGCGTGTCACGTCGAACACCTCGCCGCGCTTGAGCATGTGGTAGCACGCGCGGGCCAGCTTGTTGGCCACCGCTTTCTTGGCGACCAGGATGTGGCTTGTAGCCTGTTTACGCTGATAGTAGCGCTTGATCGGTGGGCTCCAGATCGCCGCATAGTGCGCGGCTTCCATAAAAGCCCACGCCAGGTACTTGTTGCCGTTTTTCTTGTTGCCCTGACCTTTACGTTTGCCATTGCTGATTTTTTCGGATTTCACGCAGCGGGCATAGGAGGCGTAGTTCCCTGGACCGGGAAAGCGCTCGATGGTACCGGTCTCCAGCGCAATGGTTGTGCCCAGTACCGTGCCGACGCCCGGTATGCTTTGCAGCAGCCGGTAATCCTCGCGGGGCTGGATCTGTCTCTGTAGTTCCTGCTCAATCCGGCGAATGGCTTCATCCAGCCAGCAGCGGGCCTGGTGGGTAATCTGACCACCCAGCAGGATGGGTGATTCCAGATAAGCAGCGAGTTGTCCGGTCTCCAGCTTCTTGATCTCGTTGGCGGTAAGTCGCTGACCGCTGTGACGTGCAATCAGGCTCTGCAGGCTCAGGTGATGCAGGGTCTTCTGCCTCACCAGCAGCAGACGCCGGCGCAGTAGATCGCGCAAGCCGCGTTCTTCCCTTGGATAAATATAACCCGTCGGCAGTATGCCCAGACGCAACAGGTGCGCCAGATACCGGGCATCTGAAAAGTCGTTGGTGTACTTCAAACCGGCATATTGCGCCATGGCGCCCGTGTGGGCCAGGCGAACGGGGTAGCCTGCTGCCATCAGACCATCCACCAGCCAATACCAGTTGTATGTCGATTCCACAACACAGCCAACTAATTCACCTTTAAAGGGTTTTAATACAGTAAGGATGGTATCCAAATCATTGTTCAGCCGCTTTTCATACAGCGGCCGGTCCAGCTCATCCGACACCGCTACTACATTGTTACTGGCATGTAGATCGATTCCGCAATACAGTTTCATATGGTCGTCTCCTATTTCGGTGGCTCGTTTTAGTTGCACTTCAACGAATACCACCTGATTTAGGAGATGGCTAGAGGATTATCAGAGCACATTTTCTCCTGATATTAGAATGTGTGCGCTCTGAAACCCTAATTACACTGACGCCCTGAATATTCACATGCGTGAAATCATCACCCTGGCAACAGACCGTCGCGAGACCCTGGTCGACATCACCGAACCGGTGCGGGAGCTTGCCAAACAGAGCGAGGTGCAAAACGGAATCATCTCTGTCTATGCACAGGGCGCCAC
>JBATIF010000233.1:0-4883 GCA_049667605.1 Gammaproteobacteria bacterium | reverse complement strand
GGGGGGGGTTGACCTACCCTCCCGTAGGCGCAGCCGAGCATCGCAGTGAAAACCGGATGAAGCATGCGCCCTGTTTGAGCTTTCGAGCGCAGCGAGATTGCGAGTTGCGCATGCGCCGGTTTTCGCGAGAAGCGCAGGGAACCCGACCACTCATTGAAAATGAGTGGTCGGGCTGCACCTTCGGGCCGCCTTTCTTTTGGATACTTTTCTTTGGCGGAGCAAAGAAAAGTACCTCGCCGCGCGCGATGTACATGGATGTACAAGTGTCGCGGGAGGCATGGATGCCGGGAGCGACCAGCGAAAGCCCGCATCTAATCAAGATCGCGCCTGCAAGGCGCTCCTACAAATTGGCGGAGCAAAGAAAAGTATCTCGCCGGCGGGCGCGAGAGCCCGCATCAAAAACAATCGCGCCTGCAAGGCGCCCCAACAAGATAGGCCTCGTACCCGGAGCAGTATTTGATACCATGAACAATAATCACAACAAGGACCCACACATGACCCGTTCACACGATCTTTACCAAGCTGCCTGCCGGCATATTCCCGGTGGCGTCAACTCGCCGGTGCGCGCCTTCAAAGGGGTCGGTGGCGACCCGATATTCTTCAGCCGCGGTGAAGGGGCCTGGCTGTTCGATGTCGATGACAAGTGCTACATCGATTACGTCGGCTCGTGGGGACCGATGATTGCCGGTCATGCACATCCCGACGTGATCAGTGCGGTCCGGGAAATGGCGGCACAGGGACTCGGCTTCGGTGCGCCCACGGAAATCGAGACCCGCATGGCCGACCTGCTCTGCCGTCTGGTGCCGTCGATGGATATGGTGCGCATGGTCAACTCGGGCACCGAGGCCACCATGAGTGCTATCCGCCTGGCGCGGGGCTATACCGGGCGCGACCGCATTATCAAGTTCGAGGGTTGCTACCATGGCCACTCCGACGACCTGCTGGTCAAGGCCGGCTCCGGCACCCTCACCCTCGGCGTGCCCACCTCGCCTGGCGTTCCCGCCGCCGTGGCCGCTCAGACCAGCACCCTGACCTACAATGATCTGGACGGGATAAGTGAGGCATTTGCATCTATAGGCAGCGAAATTGCAGCTATCATCGTCGAACCCGTCGCCGGCAATATGAATTGTATCCCGCCGGTGCCAGGCTTCCTCGAAGGGCTGCGCAGTCTCTGTGATGAGTACGGCTGCGTGCTCATCTTCGACGAGGTGATGACCGGTTTCCGCATCGCCCCGGGCGGTGCCCAGCAGCATTATGGTGTCACGCCCGATCTCACCACGCTGGGCAAGGTCATCGGCGGCGGTCTGCCGGTCGGCGCCTTCGGCGGTCGCCGCGACATCATGGAGCAGATCGCCCCGCTGGGCCCGGTCTACCAGGCGGGCACCCTGTCCGGCAATCCGATCTCGCTCGCGGCCGGCCTGGCGACCCTGGACTTGGCATGCGTCGACGGCTTCCACCAGCAACTGGACCGGGCCACGAAACGACTCACATCCGGGTTGCAGAAACAGGCCAACCGCACCGGCATCCCCTTCAGTACCAACCAGGTCGGCGGGATGTTCGGTTACTTCTTCACTACGGAGCCCTGCATAACCCGCTTTGAGCAGGTCATGGCCTGTGACATCAACCGTTTCCATGCCTTTTACCATGGCATGCTCGATGCGGGCGTCTATCTCGCCCCCTCCGCCTTTGAAGCCGGCTTTGTTTCCTCGGCGCATACCGACGCCATCATCGATACGACCGTGGAAGCTGCCGGACGGGTATTCAAGACACTCTAGATACGCTACCCCGCAAATCGCATGGAAACGCTGCTACAACCGATACTCGACTGGATTGCACTCCATCCCTACATGTCGAGCGTCATCGTGTTCCTGATCGCATTGATGGAGTCACTCATCCTGCTGGGTCTGCTGATCCCCGGCGCCGTCCTGCTGTTCGGTGCCGGCGCCCTGATCGCGACCGGTGCCCTGCAGATGGGCCCCATCATGTTCTGGACCATTCTCGGTGCCATCTGCGGCGACCTGATCAGTTTCCTGCTGGGCCATTACTACCACCAGCAACTGCGGGTTATCTGGCCGTTTCGAAACTACCCGGTGCTGGTATCCCGCGGGGTCGACTTTTTCTGCAAACATGGCGGCAAGGGTGTCTTCATGGCGCGCTTCATCGGGCCGTTGCGCCCGGTCGTGCCCGCCATTGCCGGGATGATGAACATGTCCCCGTTGCGTTTTTTGCTGGTGGACATCATTGCCGCGGTACTCTGGGCGCCCGCCTATATCCTGCCCGGCATGGTATTCGGAGCCTCGCTGGGACTGGCGGCCGAGGTGGCCGGCAGGTTGGTGGTATTACTGGTCACGGTGGTCGGCGCGGCGCTGCTCGGCATCTGGCTGATCCACAGCCTGATCCGGATGCTGCAGCCCCATGCCTCGGTGCTGGTGGACAAGGTTCTCAACTGGAGCCGACATCATCCCCGCATCCAGCCACTGGCCGGCTCACTGCTGGATCCGGACCATCCCGAGGCCCGCGGGCTGGCAATCCTCTCGGTACTGTTTTTCATCATGCTGTGGCTGTTGCTGCTCACCGTGAGCCAGGTACACAGTGGCCAATTCATGCGCGGCATCGATCATTATGTCTTTCATGAACTTGTGAACCTGCGCACACCGTGGGCGGATCACGTCATGGTGTTTATCACCCAGCTTGGCAATACGGAATTCCTGGCAATCGTACTGACCGTCAGCTGTGCCTGGCTATTATTCAAGGGCTTCCCCAAGGCGGCGTTGCACTGGCTCGCTGTCTATGCATCCGCCGGCCTGCTTACCTGGACATTAAAGATCAGCGCACAGGTTGAACGCCCGCTGGCGTTTATCGAGGGCTACTCCTTCCCCAGCGCCCATACCGGCATGAGCATTGTCGTCTACGGCTTTCTGGCGCTGCTGATGGCTCGTGAAATACCTTACCGCCATCGCTGGCTGCCCTATTCGGTCGCCGTATTGCTGACCGGGTCGATTGCCCTGTCACGGCTTTACCTCGGCGTGCACTGGTTTTCAGATGTGTTTGCAGGCGCCACCCTGGGCATCTTCTGGGTGGCCCTGATCGGTATTGCCTATGACCGCCACCCGGCACCGGTGCTGCCGATACAGCAACTGCTGGCCGTATTCGTGGTGGTCCTCGGCCTGTGCAGTTTCTGGCAAGTGCAACAAAATCTTGATGATGAACTGGCCTATTATGCGCCGCGCATCCAGGCCCGGATCATCAGCCAGGCAGGCTGGCTGGACAGCGGCTGGGAAACACTGCCGACCTGGCGCATTGACCTGGAAGGCAGCAATGAACAGCCGATGAATTTCCAGTGGGCCGGCACCCAGGCAACACTGCAGGCGGTGCTGCAGGACAGGGGCTGGCATGCGGCAACAGCTTTCAACCCTGCCAGTGCAATGAACTGGCTTGCCCCCGAACCGCAAATCAATGCCCTGCCGGTATTGCCACAGGTGCATGACGGCCAGCATCAGGAATTATTACTGGTGGCACCGGTGAGCAGCAACGAGACACGCATACTGGTGCTGCGCCTGTGGCCATCCGCTATGCAACTCGAAGACAGCAGGCAGAGCGTGCAGGTCGGCACAGTCGCCTGGCTGCGCCTCGAGAAGGATCTGCCGCTGATAGCCTTTCTTAGAACCGAGCCGGACTTTGATTCTCCACTGCAACTGCTGCGGGAAACACTGGCGGACAGTGGCCGCATCAAGCTGCAGGAGCAGCGGCGCAACCTGAGCAGCAGCCGGCTTGCATGGCAAGGCGAAGTATTGCTGGCATGGGAAGCCGATAAATTATTGTAGGAGCCAGCGCCAGCTGGCGAAAGATGTTTACAAGGGATTCGCGAGCTGGCGCTCGCTCCTACAGTATTCTGGAGGCGGGAATCACCGGTTTTCCAGCCCGCTGATTACCTTCTCATGAATACCGCCGAAGGCGCCGTTGCTCATCACCAGCAAATGATCACCGGCACGCGCCTCCTGCAGCACGGCAGCGACAATCGCATCAACACTGTCGCTGAGGACAACGGGAATAGCTGATGCATCAGCAGCTTCTCGCAACGACCACTCCAGCCCCGCTGGTTCATGCAGCCAGACACGATCGGCAAGCCCCCAGGAATCAGCCAGCGAATCACGGTGTACGCCCATGCGCATGGTATTGGAGCGCAGCTCGAGCAACAACAGGATGCGTGCATTCCCGACGCGGCGGCGCAGGCCCTGCAGGGTGGTGGCAATGGCCGTCGGGTGATGTGCGAAATCATCATAGACCGTGATCCCGTTGACCTGCCCGCGCAGTTCCATGCGCCGCTTGATCCCTGCAAATTCCGACAGTGCCGCGATCGCTTCTGCAACCGGCACACCGGCATGGCGCGCGGCGGCAATCGCGGCCAGGGCATTGTGAACGTTATGTTCGCCAAGCTGTGACCAACTCACCGTACCCACGGGCTGCCCTGACAGCAGCACCTCGAAGCGGCTGCCGTCATTCGCCAGCAGCCTGCTCCGCCAGGTGGCGCTGTCATCCGCATTCGAGACCGCTTCCAGCGGTGTCCAGCAGCCCCGCTGCAGGACGTCGTGCAGGTTTGTGTCGCCGCCACTGGAAACAATCAGCCCGTTACCGGGGACGGTGCGTAGCAGGTGGTGAAACTGGGTCTTGATGGCGTCGAGGTCAGGAAAAATATCGGCATGATCATATTCAAGGTTGTTCAGCACCAGTGTGCGCGGGTGGTAGTGAACAAACTTCGACCGCTTGTCGAAGAAGGCGGTGTCATATTCATCCGCCTCGACGACGAAGAACGGGCCGCTGCCGAGGCGGGCGGAGAGGCCGAAATTTACCGGCACCCCGCCGATCAGAAAGCCGGGCGAAAG
>JBATIF010000232.1:0-1805 GCA_049667605.1 Gammaproteobacteria bacterium | reverse complement strand
TGCTGGTTGTTGAAGACAACCCGGGCCTGCAGAAACAGCTCAAATGGTCTTTTGCCGGATATGATGTCTCAGTGGCCAGCGACCGGGCCTCGGCAATCGAGCAACTAAAGCAGCAACAACCCCCCGTGGTGACACTGGACCTGGGCCTGCCGCCCGACCCTGCCAATGCCGGCGAGGGGCTCGCCGCGCTGGATGAAATTCTCAAGCTCGCACCGCACACCAAGGTGATCGTGGTAACCGGCAACGATGATCGGGACAATGCCCTCAAGGCTATCTCTCTCGGGGCCTATGATTTCTACCAGAAACCGGTGGAACCGGAGATTCTCGGCCTGATTGTGGATCGTGCCTACAGCCTGTTTGAGCTGGAGGAGGAAAATCGCCGGCTCGCGGCACAGGCTTCGACGTCGCCGCTGGACGGCATTGTCGGTGCCAGCGCACCCATGCTCGCGGCCTGCCGGCTGGTTGAGAAGGTGGGGCCGTCGGGGGCGACCACGCTGATACTCGGTGAAAGCGGCACCGGCAAGGAACTGATAGCGCAGGCGCTGCACCGCCTGAGTCCGCGCGCGGACAAGCCGTTTATCGCCCTGAATTGTGCCGCCATTCCGGAAAACCTGCTCGAGAGTGAATTGTTTGGCTACGAAAAAGGGGCCTTCACCGGGGCGGTCAAACAGACACCCGGCAAAATCGAATCTGCCAATGGTGGCACCTTCTTTCTCGACGAGATCGGTGACATGACCATGCCCTTGCAGGCCAAAATGCTGCGTTTCCTGCAGGAGCGGGTTATCGAACGTGTCGGTGGCCGTGCGCCGATAGCGGTTGATGTACGCATTGTGTGTGCAACCCACCACGATCTGGCCGAATCGATCAAGGAAGCCAGCTTCCGCGAGGACCTGTATTACCGGATTAGTGAAATTGTCGTCAATCTCCCGCCTTTGCGCGAGCGTGCTGGCGACAGGATAATGCTGGCGCAGCATTTTCTCGATGCGTTCAGCCGCAAGAACGGCCGCAGCTTTCACGGTTTTACGCAAGAAGCGCGGGCGCAGATCGATGCCTACGCCTGGCCGGGCAACGTGCGCGAACTGGAAAACAAGGTCAAGCGTGCCGTGGTGCTGGCAGAAGGCAAGCGGGTTTCCCCGGAAGATCTCGGTTTTGTCGAAGAACAAGAACTCCGGTCCCTGGACCTTCGCGAGGCCCGGGAGCAGGTCGAGCGCCAGCTCATCGAGCGTGCGCTGGCGGTACATGACAACAACGTCTCACGCGCCGCCGAGGCGCTCGGCATCAGCCGCCCCTCACTCTACAGCCTGATGAAGAAACTGGACTTGGCGGAGCCCGGCGAGACGTGAATACCGCGTCCTCACAATACACCTGGCGCCTCGCCGGGCCCGCGGTTGCGGTGCTGCTGCTGCTGACATTCAGCGTTTACCATGAGACGCTGTTATATTTGACCGGTCTCTGGAACCAGCTTGATATCGGGGAGTATGCACACGGCTACCTGGTGCTCGCTATCAGTGTCTACCTGGTCCTGCGCCAGCGGCGGGTGCTGGCCGCGCTGAGGCCCTGTCCAAACGCCTGGGCGTTGCCGGCGGTGCTGGCGGCAAGCCTGCTGTGGATGCTGGCGGCGCTGGTGGATGTCCAGGTGCTGCAGACTATAGGCCTGTTGCTACTGGTGCTGGCGATCGTGTGGACGGTACTCGGCAACCGGGTGACCCGGGCGCTGTTATTTCCGATCCTGTTTATCGGCTTTGCGATCCCCGTCTGGTTTCCGCTCTCGCCCCTGTTGCAGGACCTGACCGCCGATGCAGTTT
>JBATIF010000231.1:0-4338 GCA_049667605.1 Gammaproteobacteria bacterium | reverse complement strand
AGGGGTTATCAGCAGCGTTGGCAACAGGTAATGTGGTTGCAAAAGCAGCGCCCAATGCGAATGCCAGTGGTTTCATTGATAAATCCTGATTCATAAATATATCTCCAAAATAGTAATGGCCAGTCGCAGCTCAAACAGGTATCCGGCTACCAGTGATTCAAAATAAGTGGCTATCAGATCAAAAATATTATCCACTGGGCATTGGTCGAACAAAGAACGCCGGCATTACAAATCAATACACCTCAGGCCCGACTAACAACAGACGAGCGCTCGAAAGCAGCGCGCCCTTCAAGGCACCGACATGATAGATTAGTCACTCTCCATTGAACCGGCATCACAAACCATGACAAAGAACCGAATCATATTGATAGTCATCCTGATCACGGCGATCAGCGTCTTTCTTGCCTTTGACCTTGGCCAGTACCTGACCCTGGAATACTTCAAGTCCCGGCAGGTGGCTATCGATGGCTACCGCCTGGCACACCCGTTCATTGCAGCCGCCGTGTTCTTTGTCAGCTACGTTGCGGTTACCGGTTTGTCACTGCCTGGCGCTGCGCTGATGACACTGGCGGCCGGTGCAATCTTTGGATTGGCGCAGGGCACCCTGATCGTGTCCTTTGCTTCTGCAATCGGCGCAACACTTGCCTTTCTTGTATCTCGCCTGTTGCTGCGTGACCTGGTCCAGAATCGATTCGGCGACAAGCTACAGGCCGCTAACCGTGGCATCGAAAAGGATGGCGCCTTCTACCTGTTTACACTGCGCCTGGTGCCCGCATTCCCGTTTTTTGTGATCAACCTTGTCATGGGCCTGACCCCGATCCGCACCTGGACCTTCTACTGGGTCAGCCAGGTCGGCATGCTGGCCGGCACCCTGGTCTATGTGAACGCCGGCACCCAGCTTGCCAGGATCGACTCCCTGGCAGGCATCCTGTCACCCGGACTGATTGCTTCATTTACCCTGCTCGGTCTCTTTCCCCTGCTCACCCGCAAGGCCATGGAACTATTCAAGACACGCCGAACACCGCATCACTACCCGAAGCCAAAGCACTTTGATCGCGACCTGGTGGTCATCGGTGCCGGCTCCGGTGGACTGGTCAGCGCTTACATCGGTACGGCGGTAAAGGCGAAGGTAAGCCTGATTGAGAAACATCGGATGGGCGGCGATTGTCTCAATACCGGCTGCGTGCCCTCAAAGGCATTGATCCGCTCTGCGAGATTCCTTTCTCATGCGCGTCGTGCCCGGGAACTTGGCTTTGATTCGGCAAACGTCGACTTCGATTTCGCCCGTGTTATGGAACGTGTTCAGCGGGTTATCCGCCAGGTAGAGCCGCATGATTCGGTAGAACGCTATACAAAACTCGGGGTGGATTGCATTCAGGGCGAGGCGCAAATCACCTCCCCCTATACGGTGGAGGTCAACGGTCACACCCTGACGACCCGGAACATCATTGTCGCGACCGGTGGACGCCCGGCCGTACCGCCGATTGCAGGTATCGAGGCCACGGCCTACCGGACCTCTGACAACATCTGGGAGCTGCGCACGCTGCCAGGCCGGCTGCTGGTACTCGGCGGCGGGCCTATCGGATGCGAGCTTGCCCTGTGCTTTGCACGCTTTGGCAGCCAGGTAATCCAGCTCGTGCGCTCATCGCGACTGCTGAAAAACGAGGACCCGGAGTTCTCCACACTGGTGATGGATCGATTTGAAAGTGAAGGCGTCGAGCTGCGTATGCAGCATACGGCAAAGGCCTTTCGCGTAGACAACGGGCGTAAGGTTCTGCTGGCCGGGCATGAAGGCCGGGAAGTCGAAATCGAATTCGACGAGTTACTGGTGGCCACGGGGCGACAGGCCAACAGCCGCGGATTCGGGCTTGAAGCCCTCGGTGTGCCCCTGCGCGAGAACGGCAGCATCGAGGTCAACGACTACATGCAAACAAGTTACCCGAATATCTATGCCGTGGGTGACGTCGCGGGCCCCTACCAGTTTACCCATACCGCTGCGCACCAGGCCTGGTACGCGGTGGTCAACGGACTTTTCGGCAGCTTCAAAAAGTTCCGCGTCGATTACTCGGTGATCCCGCGGGCCACGTTTACAGACCCGGAAGTCGCACGGGTCGGAATAAACGAACAGGAAGCGCTGCAGAAAGGCATCCCCTACGAGGTCACGACATATTCGCTTGACGATCTGGACCGTGCCATCGCCGATGAAGAAGCCCACGGCCTGGTGAAGGTGCTCACGGTACCCGGCAAGGACCGCATCCTCGGTGTCACCATCGCCGGGGAGCACGCCGGCGACCTGATTGCCGAGTTTGTCACGGCCATGCGCCATGGCCTTGGACTCAACAAGATTCTCGGTACCATCCATATCTATCCAACGCTCACCGAGGCCAATAAATATGTGGCCGGTAACTGGAAGCGTGCCCATGCACCGCAGCGGATACTTTCCTGGCTGGAACGCTACCATGCGTGGCGCCGGGGTGGCAGATGACTGCGTATCCCACTACCGGCTACATCCACGCAAAACGAGACATCCGGTTGAGCAGGCCGTCGACAATTATGGCAACCGGTCTGCTTGACCATGGTATGGTGCCAGGAATGACGCCCCCTGCGCAATGCGTCACAGACCGTTGGCCGAATGAATTCGGCCCTACAACGGTAATCAACCCACTCGATTTGGGGAACAGCCATAAAATTATCCCCCGCAGCTGAAGGGAATGGAACGCTTGTTGAATGGACCTCCTCCTGGAAATCAGGGGTGGAAGATGCCGCAGGGTTTTGTCATGGGATTTATGTTGCACTTTTAGGTGTGCTGGCTGAATCATTCAAACAGTAAACTGTAATACGGCTGGCAAACCGGTCTTGCATCGTAATATAAGCAGATCATGTGCCCGGACATCCTTTCATACCTCGTCACTTTGTTCCGCGCACTGACAAATAAACCAGAAGTGTTCTAGAGGTACTTTATTCGACTGCGTATATCGTCAATACTGGACACCACGTCACGCAGGTTGGTGCCGTCATCAAATGAACCCGCGATCACACCTGTGCCTGAAACGGGAATCACCGTATCGACCTGGAATCGACCGCTGGTGCCACGCAGAAAACATTCTTCATCAAAATACAGGCGATCTCCATCCGGGCCAATCTCATCAGATGTGACGCTGTCAAAACCTATCAGTTTCACGATTTCATCATGGCCTCTGATATCTATCTCTTCAACGGATTTCGTCTCAGGGGTGATTAAAAAAGCTTTCATTTGAACTGTCCTGATGTCATTTATGAATGGGTGAGCAGAGTATCATGACAACAGGGAAGAAGCCTCTACATTGGGTCGATAACTTCTCTGGATTATCAAAGCACTACCATGGTCCACTGTTGCGTTTCAGACAGTGATGATTCGCCAGCTAGCGCCGGCTCCTGCACCCGATCCGGGAGCGTTCCCGTCTTCAGATACGCAGGCCAGGTCAAGGAGCAATGCGATGGACCCGGCGGTGATTGCCGGACCTGATTCTTGAACCTGAAGAGAGACTGACCGGAACCGGCAATAACAGGTATTGTCACAAAACTCATGACCGCTGAAAGTCGAACCTTGCTGCGCCTTGCCATCATCGCCCTGCTGGCTGTATTGATCTCTGCCTGCAGCCGTGCCGATTTCGCCTATCGCAATGCGGACTGGCTGCTGGAGTATTACGCCTGGCGGTCGGTTCGCATCAACGAGGCTCAGCGCGATTACTGGCAGCCGCTGATGCAAGCCACACTGCAGCGCCACCGGGAGGAGGAACTGCCGCTTGTTATCGCCTGGCTGGATCTGGCCGGACGCTTCATCAGGGAAACGGATGCTGCGCCGGGCGCCGGGTGCCTGGTTGACGGGGCCCTGCTCCTCGCCGAGCGGCATGCACGCCTTGCCGTCGAACTCAGCGCTCCCCTGCTTGCAGACCTCGATGCCACCCAGATCAGTCACCTCGCCGGGTACACAACGCAGCGTCAACAGGATGCCGTTAAGCGTTACCTCGATCCGGACCCCGAAAAGACGAAGGTCTTACGGCAGCAACGCTTCCTCGACCGGATCGAGCACTGGACCGGGAAATTGAATGACAGCCAGAGAAAGCAGGTCCGGGACGCCGTGGCACGTATCCCTGATCTGAGCGCATCGTGGCTGGCGCATCGCGCCCGGCAAACGGACACCTTGCTGGCTATGCTCGGGACAGGTGCAAGCGCAGCAGACTTGCAAAAATACCTCGACGAATGGTGGGTACAGCGGGAAGGGACATCAGCGGAGACCCTGCGGCAGTGGCGCATTGCCAGGGATGAATTCGTGCAGCTGATGGACGAACTCGCCAC
>JBATIF010000230.1:0-4123 GCA_049667605.1 Gammaproteobacteria bacterium | reverse complement strand
AGCCGGCCACGAAGGTGTTTGCCGGTCTTGCGTAGACCTCCAGCGGCGTACCCAGTTGCTGCAGGCGGCCGGCGTTCATGATGGCAACCCGCTCGCCCAGGGTCATGGCCTCGATCTGGTCATGCGTCACGTACAGGGTGGTGGTGCCGGTCTTTTTCTGCAGCGCGGCGATGTCGGTGCGGATGTTGACGCGCAGTTTGGCGTCGAGGTTGGAGAGCGGTTCATCCATTAAAAATACGCGCGGTTCGCGCACGATGGCGCGGCCCATGGCAACCCGTTGGCGCTGCCCGCCCGAGAGCTGCCCGGGTTTGCGTTCCAGCAATGCAGCCAGTTCCAGCAGTGCCGCGGCCTGCTGCACGCGCTGTTCGATCTCGGTATGCCCGCATTTCATCATTTTCAGGGGAAATGCCAGGTTCTGGCGTACCGTCATATGCGGATAGAGGGCGTAGTTCTGGAACACCATGGCGATGTTGCGCTGTTGCGGCGGCTTGTCGTCGATGACCTCATCATCGATCAGGATGTTGCCGGCCGTCACGCTTTCCAGGCCGGCCAGCAGGCGCAGGGCCGTGGACTTGCCGCAGCCGGACGGGCCGACCAGCACCATGAATTCGCCGTCGCGCACCTGCAGGTCGAAATCGATCAGGGCCGGCGTGCCCTTCGCATAGGTCTTGTACACATGCCGGTAGCGAACCTGTGCCATGCGCAGCCCCTCAGCCCTTGATTCCGGTGGCGACCACGCCGCGCACGAACCAGCGCTGAAACAGCAGGAACACGAGCAGCACCGGGCTCACCATCATCACGCCGAAGGCGAAGATGTCGCCCCACTGCAGCGGTGGCAGGCTGTGAAAGGTCGACACGGCCAGCGGCAGCGGCCGCACCGCTTCACCGCTGGTGACCATCAGGGGCCACAGGAAGGCACCCCATTGCATCAGGAAGGTGAGGATCGCCACCGTCGCGAATACCGGTTTGCTGTTCGGCACGATCACGCTGGCAAAGGTGCGCAGCACGCCGGCCCCGTCGATGCGCGCGGCTTCCTCCAGCTCCCGTGGCAGGCCGATAAAAAAGGTGTAGAACAGGTAGATCGAGAACGCATTCGCCAGGAACGGCAGGATCTGCACGATATAGGTGTCGCGCCAGCCGAACAGGGTGACCTGGTAAAACAGGGGCACGGCGATCGCCTCCAGCGGCACGATCATGACGGCGAGCACCGCGGCAAACAGGGCATTGCGCCCGCGCCACTGCAGGCGCGCAAACGCATAGCCCGCCAGTGAATTCACCAGCAGGCCGGCGGCGACGATCATGCCGGTGATGAACAGCGAGTTGGCCAGGTAGCGGCCGAAGCGAACCCGGTCGAATACATCCCGGTAATTTTGCCAGGTGATCGACTCCGGCAGAAAGGCGCGCCAGCTGCCGGCCTGAAGCAACACCTGGTCATCCGGTTTCAGGCTGCCTGCCAGCATGAACAGCAGCGGTGCGATGAATAACAGGGCGGCAAGCAGCAGCGCCGCGTAGGCCGTCGATCGAAACAGGAGTTCGCGGGGCGTCACGAGATTTCCCGTTCCTGCCGGGCCACGCGTTGCTGCAACAGGCTGATCACCAGCACCACCACGAACAACACCACGCTCATGGCCGCGCCAATGGCCACCTGTTGCCGGCCGAACGCGGCCTGCACCGCCTCGAACATGACCGTGGTCGTCGCGTTGCGCGGTCCGCCGTGGGTCATGATCTGTACCTGGTCAAACAGGCGGAACGCCAGGATGGTGGTCACCAGGACGACGAAGATGAGGGTGTTGCGCAGTTGCGGCAGGGTGACGTGGAGGAAGGTCGCCCGGTGTCCGGCCCCGTCGATGCGCGCGGCCTCGTAGAGTTCCGCCGGGATCGCCTGCAGGCCCGCCAGCAGGATCAGCATCTGGAAGCCGGTGCCCTGCCATATCGACGTGAGCATGATGGCCGGCAGGGCGAGGTAGGGGTCGTGCAGGAAATCCCGGGGCTCCCAGGCGCCGAAACTGAGGGTGGTGAGGAAATGATTCATCATGCCGTTGGGGCCCGGTGCATAGATCAGGATCCAGATCACCGCGATCAGCGACAGGGGAAACACCACCGGCAGGAACAACAGGGTGCGGAACAGCACGTGGCCTTTCAGGCGCTGCTGCAACAGCAATGCCAGTGCCAGCGCCAGCGCGGTCTGCAACGGCACCACCAGCAGGGCGAACAGGGTATTGTTCGCGAGCGCGCGCAGAAAGGCCGCGTCGGAAAAAATGCGCGCGAACTGCTCGATGCCGACAAACTCGAGCGGCAGCGGTGAACCCAGGCGCAGGTTGGTAAAGGCCAGTATCAGGGCCAGTAAAAAAGGGATGGCGACGAACACCAGCAAGCCGAGCAGGGCGGGGGCGGCGAGCAGCAGGCCGGTGAAACGTTGCGGGGTTGCAGGCACGCCGGCGGCTAGTCCTGTGGCGCGCTAAACGGGTAGCCGCGGTTGTCGCGGATGTCCCGGTCGATGACCTGCACCGCGCGATCCAGCGCGGCCGCGGCGTCATCGCCGTTGCGGATATCGGCAAAGGCGCGCCGGAAGGCATTGGTAATGACCGGGTAGGCCGGTGTCTGCGGGCGCGGCACGGCATAGCCTTCATCGAGTTGCACGACGAACAGATGCAGCGGGCCGTCCGCGCGAAACAGCTCGGACCGTTCGATCGCACTGGCCGTTGCCGGGACGGCACCGTTGGCATTTGTCATGGCCAGCACCTGTTCGGGTTGTAACAGGTATTCGAGGAAATCCGCGGCCGTGCGCGGCTGTTCACAATAGCGGGTGATGCCCCACACCCAGGAGCCCTGGCCCGTGCGGCTGCCCGTACCGAAATCCGGCAGCGGCAGCAGGACCAGGTCATCCCCCCAGGCCTCACGGTAGCGTTGATAGTCCCAGTGTCCCGCCCAGGATAACGCGACCCGGCCGCCGGTGAAGGCCGCATCGTCCACGTTCGGGTCCACCCGGCCGGCGTTGATCCAGCCTTGCACATGCCCCATGGCAGACACGGCGGCGGGGCCGTTCAATACGTCCTTGGCCGATTGATAGTCCGCGCGGTTGATCAGGTCGCCCCCCGCCGACTGGATCAGGGGAGAAAAGGCGTAGGTGAACCATTCATCCGGGTAGTTGAACTTCAAATCCAGCACTGCGCCATCCGGGTCGCTGGCTGCGAGCGTGTCGAGCAGGCTGTTGAATTGCGCCACCGGCCACGCGTCTTGCGGGTGGCGTGGCAGGTCCCTGATGCCGGCCTGCGCCAGCAGGCTGCGGCGTGCGAACAGGCCCAGGCCCGAATCGAACGAACCGATCCCGTAGAGGTGGTCATGCCAGGTGCCCTGCGCCCGGATCGATTCCAGCAGGTCGCCCTGCAACTCCGTGGCGAGCAGGGTTTCCAGTGGAACCAGGTGTCCCTGCCAGATGTAGTTATAAAGAAACGGTCCATCGAACTCGAGCACATCCGGCAGGTCACCGGCGATGGCCGCGGCCTGCACCTGCGCGTTATAGGAGCGTTCGGGGATAAAGGTCAGCCGGACCTGAACATCGGCCTGTTGCCGGTTATAGCGCTCGACCTGCTGTTGCAGCGTTTCGCGTTCGGCCGCCTGACCGGCATGCGCCCAGACCTGCAGCACAGTGATATCCATGGCCGGCGCCGCGGCATCCTGACCGCAGGCGCTCATCAGCCCCGCCAGAAGCGCGAGGCCGAGCAAAGCCGGTAGTCGGGTTTCCTTGCACACACTCCAAGTGTAATCCGGCCGGATAGGCTTTGAAAATGTTGTCTTCGGTAAAGGGGGGGCAGAGCACATATATTTCCAGACGTTCCCGTCATTGCGAGTAAAGCGTGGCAGTCTCATACTACAAAATCAGTTACCGGGAGATTGCTTTGCCTACAGGGATGTAGGTAAGGGGCGTGAGCAGGATGCGGAAGCTTCGTCACCTGATTTAGGAGATGGCTAGAGGATTATCAGAGCACATTTATCTTTATGTGCGCTGTTTGAAACGCGCAAGGCAGTCCCCGATGCGGCGTTCGATTGCCCCGGCAGCCTCGGCAGGTACGGCGCCGGTGGCCAGTGCCGAGAGCAGCAGGTCCTCGGGCGAGTCCTGTGC
>JBATIF010000229.1:0-11806 GCA_049667605.1 Gammaproteobacteria bacterium | reverse complement strand
GTAATAGATAGCCTGCGTTAGCTGGTGAATTTTGCTATGGCAAGAAGACGGTTGACCGCCGCCGGGAATCATTTGCCTAATCCAAACGATGAAGCGGGTGACGTTCAGGCGCCGCCGGGGTACCCTGTCTGCTCAAATGGCGAAACCGAAAACAATCTATCACTGTAGCGCCTGCGGGGCGCAGTTTTCACAGTGGGCGGGGCAGTGCGGCGACTGCGGCGCCTGGAACAGCCTTGGCGAGGCGGTCGCTGCCGCCAAGCCTGCTGCCGGGCGTTTTGCCGGGTTCCCCGGTGCAAGCGCCGCCGCGGTCACGCAATTATCGGCGGTCAGGCCCGACACGCAGCAACGCAATACCACCGGCTTGCAGGAACTCGACCGGGTTCTCGGCGGCGGCCTGGTATCCGGTTCGGTGATCCTGATCGGTGGTGACCCCGGGATCGGCAAATCGACCCTGCTGCTGCAGGTTATGGCGACCCTGTCGGCAGCAATGCCCTCGCTCTATGTAACGGGCGAGGAATCAGCGGAACAGATTGCCATGCGTGCCGAACGCCTCGGTCTCAAGGGCGAGGATGTACGCCTGCTGTCAGAAACATCGGTGGAGCAGATCATTGAAACGGCATGCAGGGAGAAGCCGCGGGTAATGGTGCTGGATTCAATCCAGACCCTGTACACGGAGATGCTGCAATCGGCCCCCGGATCGGTGGCACAGGTCAGGGAAAGTGCCGCGCAACTGGTGCGTTTTGCCAAGCAGTCGGGTACGGCGATGTTCCTGGTAGGCCATGTTACCAAGGAGGGCACACTGGCCGGACCGCGGGTGCTGGAACACATGGTCGATACGGTGTTGTATTTCGAGGGAGATCCGGGGGATCGCTTTCGCATCCTGCGCGCCATCAAGAACCGTTTTGGTGCTGTCAATGAGCTGGGCGTGTTTGCCATGACAGAGACCGGCCTGAAAGAGGTCAGCAATCCATCGGCGATTTTTCTCTCACGCCATGAGGTGGCGGTGCCCGGCAGTGTCGTCATGGTGGCCTGGGAAGGGACACGGCCGATGCTGATCGAGGTGCAGGCACTGGTCGATCAAAGCCAGTTTGGCAACCCGCGCCGGGTGACGCTGGGACTCGAGCAGAACCGGCTGTCCATGCTGCTGGCGGTGCTGCACCGTCATGGCGGGCTGGCGCTCGGTGACCAGGATGTGTTCGTCAACGTGGTCGGCGGCGTACGCGTCAGTGAGACGGCGGCCGACCTTGCGGTATTACTTGCAGTGATGTCGAGTTTCAGGGATCGCCCGCTGCCGGCAAATCTTGTCGTCTTTGGCGAGGTCGGACTGTCGGGCGAGCTGCGTCCTGTTCCGAATGGCCAGCAGCGGCTGCACGAGGCCGCCAAGCACGGTTTTCAACAGGCGATTATTCCGGCCGCGAACAAGCCGAGACTAGCCGTGAAAGGTCTTGATGTGACTGCGACATGCCGCCTTTCCGAGGTGATCGATAAAATCAGCAGCGACTTCTGATGTCCATACGGACAGGGGAAGTTGTCAGTCTTCCTGTTTATCAAGTTTTAGTGAAACCGAGTTGATGCAGTAACGCTCGCCGGTCGGTGCCGGGCCATCATTAAAGACATGGCCAAGGTGTGCGCCGCATTTCCTGCAGCTAACCTCGGTGCGCACCATGCCGTGGCTGTTGTCGGTAATCATTTCCAGAGTGTGTTCTGCCCCCGGCCGGGTAAAACTCGGCCAGCCGCTGCCGGAATCAAATTTATCCGCGGAGCTGAACAGCGGCGCATCACAACAGATGCACCTGAACATTCCCTCATCCTTGCAATCGTTGTAAATGCCTGTGAACGGGCGTTCCGTACCCTTGCGGCGGGCGACATCGAATTGTTCGGGCGTCAACTGCGCCCGCCATTCCTCATCGGTCTTTTCAATCTTGTCTGTCATACCTGTCATGCTCCCCGCTGTAAATATGTGTTGTTGCGTTTCGCAGTTTATCGAGAAATTCCTTTGCCGTGACGATGCCAATCCCGGCCCCTGCCCATGCCTTTGGATCCGGGTCGTTTTGCACAGCATTTTCGGCCCATTGCATGAATTCTCCACCGCAGCGATTTACTGCCCGGCCGGCAGTGATTTCAGGTGATCACCGGTCCGGGCCTTTAACCTGTTGCCTTCAATGACATCAAGATTGAATAACAGTTTCATTTGCCAGGTTCCCTGTTCGTACCTTCTGCAGCCTGCTTCAATGCCGGCAGGATGCGGGCGGTTTTTACCATGTTTTCCCTGGTCTTGATGATTTCAACGGGATGATGATCGAGTAACAGGCTGGTGCCGGCCTCGGGAATCATTTCAAGCTGTTCCGTGATCAGGCCACTCAGTGTTTTTGGCCCGTCTGTCGGTAGTTCCATATGCAGCGCCGAGTTCAACGAGCGCAGATTGATGGACCCGTCGACCAGCCAGCTGCCATCGTCCTGGGGAAGAATGTCTTCAAGGCTTGCCGCCGGGTCAGAGGTGAATTCACCGACAATTTCCTCGAGAATGGCTTCCAGGGTCACCAGTCCCTGGACATTGCCATACTCGTCAATCGCGAAGCCAAAGCGTCGTTTCTCGCGCTGGAAATTCAGCAGTTGATTGTTAAGCGAGGTGTGTTCGGGAATGAAATAGGGTTTGCGCGCAATTTGCTGCAGCGAAGTCTTGTCGAGTTTGCCCTTGTAGAGCAACGGCAGTACGTCACGCATATGCAGGATGCCGGCCACGTTATTGATATTTTCCCGGTACAGCGGCAGTCGGGTGTACTGGCTAACCGAGAGAATCCTGGTGGTGTCGTCCCAGTCATCATCGAGGTCGATGCCGGTTATCTCATTGCGCGGCACCATGATGTCTTCAACGGTTACTTTTTCGAGGTCCATCAGGTTTAACAGCATGGACTGGTGACGCTTGGGAATGAGGGCGCCGGCCTCCATCACCACGGTGCGCAATTCCTCGGTGGTGAGTGCATGCGAGGCCTGGTCGCCCGGTGATACACCAAACAGTTTCAGTACGATGTTGGCGGCAGCATTCACCAGCCATACAAGCGGGTAGAGCAGCTTCATCAGGGGGACATACACCCAGGCTGCCGGGAAGGCGATACGTTCCGGATGCAATGCGGCAAGTGTCTTCGGTGCGACCTCGGCGAACAGCAGGATGATGACGGTCAGCAGCATCCCGCCGGCGAACACCAGGCCAACATCGTTATAGAGACGCAGCGTTATCAGGGTCATCAGGATAGACGCAAGTATGTTGACAAAATTATTGCCCAGCAGGATCAGGCCAATGAGGCGATCCTGGCGCTGCAGCAGTGCCTCTACGCGAATCGCGCCGCGGTGTTGTTTCTCGGCAAGATGGCGCAGGCGATAACGGTTTAGCGTCATCAGGCCGGTCTCGGAACCGGAAAAGAAGGCAGATAGCAGAATCAGCAACAGCAGCGTCAGCAACAGGACGCTTAGCGGGACTTGGTCCAAAAGGGGACGGCCTCTAGTCGATAGACAGGTATGTATGGTACTGAAACCAGCAGTATAAATCAGCCCTGCCGGGTATTTAGTACCAGTTCAAGTACGAATTTGCTGCCGAAATAAGCCAGCATCAGGAAAACATAACCCCATAGCGTCCAGCGGATAGCCACTCGCGAGCGCCAGCCAAAGCGCCAGCGTCCCCAGAGCAGCAGGGCAAACACCACCCATGCGGCGATTGAAAGTGTGCTCTTGTGCACCAGGTGTTGCGCGAAGATGTCCTCGAGGAAAAGAATGCCGCTGAGCAGCGCCAGCGACAGCAGGACGAAGCCGACGCCGATCATCTGGAATAACAGCGATTCCATCGTCTGCAGGGGCGGCAGGGCACGGATAAAACCACCCGGCGAGCGGTTGTGCAGATGAAAGTCCTGGATGGCCAGCAGGATGGATTGCAGTGCCGCCAGCCCGAGAATGCTGTAGGCCAGCAGGGAAGTCAGGATATGGACCCATGATGCCGTGGAGCCGGTAATGATATGTTGCTCGGGGTATGCAAGCTGCAGTGCGATCGTCAGCGTCGCTACCGTAAACACCGGTATGCCAAGGTTTTCCACTGGCTCAACCAGGGCAGCCAGCAGCAACAGCAGCGCGGTTGTCAGGGAAATCAGAGAAGCGGCATTGAAGAAACCAAGGTTGAGGCCGCTGCCGGTCAATATCAGGGGATAAAGCAGGATGCCATGGATGAGGACTGCGGCGCCTGCGCATATGAAGGCCTGTTTGCGTTGGCAGGTGCCGGCCGCCGGGGCCTGGACCAGCCTGATAGTCAGCAGGCTGGAGGCTACCAGGTAGAGCACGATGGCGAGCAGGCCGGTCAGAATCGGATACATGCGCTGATCATCGCACAACTTACTGGTGCATTGAAGTGTAAGGACCTGTCCACGCCGGGCCCGGATTAATGGTTTTACCAGCAGGTGTTTCTTTCCAGCTATAATCACACATCCCTGAATACCGATGTGAGCCAATTTCATGTTTGACAATCTCAGCGAGCGACTTTCGAAAACCGTCAGGAACCTGCGTGGCCAGGGGCGTCTTAGTGAAGACAATATCAGGGATGCACTGCGGGATGTACGCATGGCATTGCTGGAAGCCGATGTTGCACTACCGGTTGTCAAGGGTTTCATTGAACGAGTGCGTGAGCGCGCCCTGGGGCAGGAGGTGCTGAAGAACCTGACACCCGGACAGGCATTTATCAAGGTTGTGCATGATGAGCTGCAAGGTGTCATGGGCGAATCGAATGATGCGCTTGACCTGAGTGTTCAGCCGCCCGCCGTCATCCTTATGGCCGGACTGCAGGGCTCCGGCAAGACCACCAGCAGTGCGAAGCTGGCGCGCATGCTGATAACACGTAACAGGAAGTCCGTGTTGCTGGCCAGTTGCGATATTTACCGGCCTGCGGCTATCGAGCAGCTGGAGACACTTGCCAGGGAAGTCGATGCCGTATTTTATCCAAGCAGTATCGACGAGGATCCGGTAACTATCGCCGCCAACGCGGTCGACCATGCGCGCAAACAGCATCTCGATGTCGTCATTATCGATACTGCCGGGCGTCTGCACATCGATGATGAAATGATGGCCGAGATAAAGCGCGTGCATGCGGCAGTGCACCCGGTGGAAACATTGTTTGTCGTTGACAGCATGACTGGCCAGGATGCTGCCAACACGGCGCGTACGTTCAACGAAGTATTGCCGCTTACCGGCGTGATCCTGACCAAGGCCGATGGTGATGCGCGCGGCGGTGCAGCATTGTCCATTCGTGAGATTACCGGCAAGCCGATCAAGTTCATCGGTGTAGGCGAGAAGACCGATGCCCTGGAGCCGTTTCATCCGGACAGGATTACATCACGCATTCTCGGCATGGGAGATGTACTCAGCCTGGTCGAAGAGGCAGAGCAGAAGGTTGACAAGCAGAAGGTCGAAAAACTTGCCAGGAAAATGTCCGGGGGCAAGCGCTTTGACATGAATGACTTCAGGGATCAGCTTGACCAGATGCAGAATATGGGCGGGATTGCAGGCCTGATGGAGAAAATGCCGGGGGCGGGGCAGTTGCCAAAAAACGCCATGGCCGATGACAAACAGGTGCAGCGCATGATCGCGATGATCAATTCAATGACGCCGCAGGAGCGCGGCTTCCCGGGCATTATCAAGGGTTCGCGCCGGCGTCGTATCGCGGCCGGTTCCGGCACCCAGGTTCAGGACGTCAACCGTTTGTTGAAACAGCATCTGCAGATGCAGAAGATGATGAAAAAGATGTCCAGGGGCGGCATGGGCAAGATGATGCGCGCCGCAATGAAAGGTGGTGGTATGCCGCCGGGAATGCCGTTTTAGATCCTGACTAGCCGGCGTTTTTTTCGTTGCCAAAAACAAAAACGGTGGCCAAGGCCACCGTTGTATAATGCGCAATCCGGTTTAATGATTATTATTATGATTGAATCGTCATACCGTTGCGCTAACCCGCATTATTTGTGCAATGCGCTTTTTTCTGACTCCTTACGGGTTACAGCTCCCCCCGCACTTGTTCTACTTGTTGTTGTCCGGTTGTCGTACTGCACCAAGAGACTGCAATCGCCATGCCACTTCTGAACTACTTCAGTAAATCAAACAACTTAGCAAATCTTGCTGGCCTCGTGGTCGGCGCATGGCGGCTCTTTTGGTAAGAAATGCTGACAGCGAGGGCCAGGTCGCGCGCCCGGCTGTGGGAGTAATAAGCCATATAAATCAGTCAAATAAACCAATATTCAGGATGCCGGTCTCGCCCGGCACTGCATTGTAAGAGATCCCGACAGATGCTGTAAGAGCCGAATGCCCAAACGGCGCCGTATTTTAGCTTGTATATCAGCAGTCAGGACTTCACATTTTTATGAAATAGCGTAGAATCCCACGGCTTTCGCATACCTGAAGTCCGGCGCTTTGCCGGGGCTGGCAGGAAAATACGCACAGCAGAGGATACCAACTATATGGTGACGATAAGAATGTCACGTGGTGGCGCCAAGAAGCGCCCCTTCTACCACATCGTGGTGACCGATAGCCGCAATCGCCGTGACGGGCGCTACATTGAACGCATCGGTTTTTTTAACCCGATTGCGACCGGTGGCGAGGAACGTCTGCGGATCGACACGGAGCGTACTGATTACTGGAGTTCCAGGGGTGCACAGTTGTCGGACCGGGTGGCCAGTCTGCTGAAGGATTTTCAAAAGGCACAGCCGGCGTAGCAGCTTTCCTGGCTATCCGGTATCTGCCACGCCCGGAAATACAATGGCAGTTGACGGCAATATTCCGACTGACAGACCGATTGTAATGGGCAGAATTGCCAGGCCATTCGGGATACAGGGCTGGCTGCATATCGCTACCTACACCGAGCTGCCGGAAAATCTGCTCGAGTATCAGCCGTGGTATCTAAACAGGCAGGGTAATTGGCAGGCAGCGGAACTTGTCGATGGCCGCCACCACGGCAAGGGACTGGTTGTGAAGTTTTCCGGTTGCAATGACCGGGATGCAGCCGAGGCATTGAAAGGCATCGAGATCGGCGTCTACCGCGAGCAGTTGCCGGAAAGCGCTGCTGATGAATATTACTGGCGCGACCTGGTGGGTATGCAGGTTATTACGCAGGATAACCGGGTGCTCGGTGTCGTGGATCACCTGATCGAGACCGGTGCCAATGATGTCCTCGTGGTAAAGGGTGAACAGGAATTTCTGGTTCCCTTTATACAGGGGCAGGTTGTGAAGAGCGTGGATCTCGGTGCCAGGGAAATCCTGGTTGACTGGAATCCGGAATACTAGGCACGCGGCATGATGCGTATTGATGTCGTTACCCTGTTTCCCGAGATGATCCGGGATGCCGCCGCTTACGGTATACAGGGACGGGCAATCAGGCGGGGCCTGCTTGAGCTGGAAACCTGGAACCCGAGGGACTATAGCGAAGACAGGCACGCCGCTGTCGACGACCGGCCCTACGGCGGTGGACCGGGCATGGTGATGCAGGTGCAGCCGTTGCGGTCTGCAATTCGGGCAGCTCGCGCCGCGGATGCTGCAGCGCCGCTGGTTTACCTGTCGCCGCAGGGTCGCAGGCTTGACCAGCAGAAGGTAATCGAGCTTGCCGGGCGGGAACGCCTGATCTTGCTGGCAGGTCGCTACGAAGGTGTTGATGAACGCTTTCTCGACATGGAAGTGGATGAGGAACTGTCGATTGGCGACTATGTGCTGAGCGGCGGTGAGTTGCCGGTACTGGTGGTCATGGACGCGCTGACGCGCCTGTTACCCGGGGCACTGGGTGACGAGGATTCAGCGCAGGATGATTCCTTCATGGATGGGCTGCTGGAGTACCCGCAGTACACGCGGCCGGAGGAGATAGCAGGCCGGCGTGTTCCGGATATACTGCTCGGCGGCAACCACAGCCTGATTGAGCGTTGGCGCAGGAAACAGGCGCTGGGAAGGACCTGGCAACGGCGCCCCGATTTGCTGGAAGCCCTGCAGCTTGATGCAGAGCAGCAGGAATTATTGAACGAATTTATTAATGAACACGAACAGTGTGAATGACACCGAGGATTGAGTCATGGGTAACATCATCGAACAGATCGAACAGGAACAGTTGAAAAATGATATCCCGGATTTCAGTCCAGGTGATACGGTTGTCGTTCAAGTCAAGGTAAAGGAAGGTGAGCGTGAGCGTCTGCAGGCCTTTGAAGGCATCGTTATCGCCAAGCGTAACCGCGGCCTGAACTCGGCCTTTACCGTTCGCAAGGTATCGCACGGTGAAGGTGTGGAAAGGGTCTTTCAGTCGCACAGTCCTGCAATCGGTTCTATCAAGGTCAAGCGCAAGGGTGACGTGCGCCGCGCCAAGCTCTATTACCTGCGCGAGCTTTCCGGCAAATCTGCACGTATCAAGGAAAAGCTCTAGAAAAGACCACGCCGGAGATGCGGCGGCAATATTAACGGGTACCCCGAAACGGGTGCCCGTTTTCATTTGTGTCCCGTGATGGACTACAGCGCTGGAAGCAGCGCATTGTAGTAGTGGATCTCATCCGCGATGCCCCTGTATGAGGCTCAATCGCGCTTTAGAAGCGCTCCTGCAGCGGTCGATTTGGCTGTCGGGGGGGCAGCCGCCACGATGGCCCGGGCGGATGAGGTAATATATGCTCTACCCGCCATGAATATCCCCGCAAACCAATATTCACTCGTCATTGATTCGCCGCTCGGCAGGCTTGGTATGCTGGTCGTGGACCAGCAGGTCCAGCGCCTTGACTACCTGGATGCGGCCATGCCGCTGCGTGCCGCCCGCGGCCCCTTCGAGTGCAAGCTGTTGCTGCAGCTGGAGAAATACTTCCACAATCCGCGGGCGGGCTTCAGCGTGGCGTTTTCGCTGGCCGGTACGCCCTTCCAGCAGCGTGTCTGGCAGGCCTTGACGAGAATTCCCTCCGGCGACACCCTGACTTATGGTGAACTGGCCGCCAGGCTCGGCACGGGCGCACGTGCTGTCGGCAATGCCTGCAGGCGTAATCCGGTGTCCATTATAGTGCCCTGTCACAGGGTAGTCGCTGCCGGCGGTATCGGAGGCTACTCGGGTAGCGTCAATGGTGAGCGACTGGCGCGTAAACGCTGGCTGCTTGCGCATGAAGGCCGCCCCGTCGCGGCCTTGAAAAATCCTGCTTTGGCCCCAGATAGTCACGTACACCAGTTAATCAAAGGGGATGTACCCGCATGAGCGTTGAAACCCAGAAAGAGACACTTGAATTCCAGACCGAGGTGAAGCAGCTGCTTCAGCTCATGATCCACTCGCTCTACTCCAACAAGGAAATATTCCTGCGCGAACTGATATCCAACAGTTCGGATGCCTGCGACAAGCTGCGCTTCGAGGCGCTCGGTAATGACGCCCTCTACCAGGGGGATACAGGTCTGCTGATACGCGTGGATTATGACAAGGATGCCCGCACGGTAACCGTCACCGATAGCGGCATTGGCATGACGCGTGACGAAGTCGTCGACAATGTCGGCACCATCGCAAAATCCGGCACCCGCCAGTTTTTCGAGTCCCTGACCGGCGACCAGGCCAATGATGCGCAGTTGATCGGCCAGTTTGGCGTGGGCTTTTATTCCTGTTTTATCGTCGCCGACAAGGTAACGCTGACCACCCGCAAGGCGGGCCTCCCGGCAGAGCAGGGCGTACGCTGGTCATCCAGCGGCGATGGCGACTACACGCTGGAGACGGTTGAAAAAGATGCGCGCGGTACCGAGGTCGTGTTGCACCTGGGCGAGGACCATGATGAATTTCTCGATGGTTTCCGTCTGCGCAATATCATCAGTAAATACTCCGACCATATCCCGCTGCCGATCGAGATGCTTGCCGAACCTGGCGGTGAGGAAGACAAGGCCGAGTCGCCGGTATATGAAACGGTGAACAAGGCCTCTGCCTTGTGGACGCGTCCGCGCAAGGAAGTGAGCGAGGAGGAATACAAGGAATTCTACAAGCATGTTGCACATGACTTCGAAGACCCGATGAACTGGGTACATAGTCACGTCGAGGGTAACCAGTCCTACAAGACACTGTTCTACATTCCGGCACGCGCACCCTTTGACTTATACGACCGTGACAGCCGCCATGGCATCAAGCTGTACGTGCGTCGCGTCTTCATCATGGACGATGCGGAGCAGTTGATGCCGTATTACCTGCGTTTTGTGCGCGGCCTGGTGGACTCCGACGACCTGCCGCTGAACGTGTCGCGCGAAATCCTGCAGCACAATAAACTGATCGACACCATCAAGGCCGGTTCCATCAAGAAGGTGCTCGGCCTGCTGGAGACCATGGCAAAGGATGAGCCGGAGACCTACGCCGGTTTCTGGAAGCAGTTCGGCAAGGTTATGAAAGAAGGGCCGGGCGAGGACTTCGCCAACAAGGAACGCATTGCAAAATTGCTGCGTTTTTCATCGACGCAAACCGACAGTGAAGAACAGACGGTATCGCTGCAGGAGTACATCGGGCGGATGAAAGAAGGCCAGGAAAAAATCTATTTCATCACCGCCGACAGCTTCGCCGCTGCCAAAAACAGCCCGCACCTGCAGATATTCCGCAGCAAGGGCATCGAGGTATTGCTGCTCTCGGACCGTGTTGACGAATGGCTGGTGTCCCACCTGAATGAATTCGACAGCAAACCGCTGGCATCGATCGCCAAGGGTGAACTGGACCTCGACAAGCTGGCAGATGAAAAAGAAAAAGAGGTCGCCAAAAAGAACGAGGACGAGTATGCCGACCTCGTCAAGCGCATGAAAGAGACACTCAGCGAGCGCGTCAATGATGTGCGCGTCAGTCAGCGCCTGACCGATTCGCCTTCCTGCCTGGTGATGGGTGAACATGACATGGCCGTGCATATGCAGCAAATGCTGAAACAGGCCGGCCATGAAGTGCCGCCCAGCAAACCCGACCTGGAGATCAACCCGAACCATCCGTTGATCAGCCGCCTGAAAGAAGAGTCTGAAGATGCGCGCTTTGCGAGCTGGTCGAATGTGCTGCTTGACCAGGCGATGCTGAGCGAGGGCGGCCAGCTTGATGACCCGGTAGCCTTTGTAAACCGCCTCAACGGCTTGCTGCAGGAAATCATCGAATAAACAAGTCCGGCGCCTGCCGGGGGCGTGCTGCGCCCGGCAGGCATACACAGGAGTGAATGTGAAAGGCTCCGCTAAACCCGTACTTCTCGCCAGCGTCTTCACTGACTATATTTGCCCGTTTTGTTATGTCGGTGATATACGCCTGCAGCGCCTGCGCGAGCATTATGACCTGAAAATCAACTGGTGTTTCCTGGAAATCCACCCGCAAACCCCTGCAGGGGGTATGCACATTTCTGCGCTGGGTTATCCCGATCCGCTGTGGAAAAAGATGATGGACAAGCTCGCCGTTATGGCGGAGGAAGACGGCATTCACTTTCAGCCGCACGATTTCACCAGTAATTCACACAAGTCACTGTTGCTCGCCGAGGCTACCCGGGAGGCGGGCGTTGATGTCTTCTACCGGCTGCATCGACGCCTGTTCGAGGCATTCTTCAGCGAGGGACAGGATATCGGTGATGAGGCGCTGCTGCGGGAAATCGCCAGCCAGGCCGGTGTGACGGATGATGTCATCGCGCGGGCCTGGAGTGATGCTAAATACGAACAGCGGCTACGGGACTACATGGCGGCAGCCCGTGACCTGGATGTCACTGCAACGCCAACTATTTTTTTCAGTGAGAAGACCCGCCTCAGTGGTGCATTGCCCTACGAGGCATTCCTGCAGGCCGCCCGGGTGGGTGCC
>JBATIF010000228.1:0-11649 GCA_049667605.1 Gammaproteobacteria bacterium | reverse complement strand
TACGAGTGCGAGGTCGTCACCTTTACCGCCGACATCGGCCAGGGAGAAGAAATCGAACCGGCGCGTGCCAAGGCCAAGGCCATGGGCATCAAGGAAATCTACATCGAAACGCTGAAGGAAGAATTTGCACGTGACTATATATTTCCGATGTTCCGCGCCAATGCCCTTTATGAGGGTGAGTACCTGCTCGGTACCTCGATCGCCCGTCCGCTGATTGCCAGGCGGCTGGTCGAGATTGCCCATGAAACCGGTGCCGACGCCATTGCGCATGGTGCGACCGGCAAGGGTAATGACCAGGTGCGTTTTGAACTTGGTGCCTATGCGTTGAATCCTGATATCAGGATCATCGCGCCGTGGCGGGAGTGGGACCTGACCTCGCGGCAGAAGCTGCTGGCCTATGCGAAGAAACATAACATCGCGGTGGAAAACAAGAAGGGCAGGAAATCACCGTATTCCATGGATGCCAACTCCCTGCATATTTCCTACGAAGGTGGTGTACTCGAAGACCCGTGGGCGGAGCCGGAGGCAAGAATGTGGCTGTGGACGGTGGCGCCCGAAAAGGCGCCGGCCAAACCCACCTATGTTGAAATAGGCTTTGAAAATGGCGACCCCGTTGCCATTGACGGCAAATCCAGCAGCCCGGGGCTGGTGATGGAAGTGCTCAACAGGCTTGGCGGTGCTAATGGCATCGGGCGTTCCGATATTGTCGAGAACCGTTATGTCGGCATGAAATCACGCGGTTGTTACGAGACGCCGGCCGGTACGATTCTGTTGAAGGCCCATCGTGCAATGGAATCTCTGACACTGGACCGCGAAGTGGCACATCTCAAGGACGAACTTATGCCGCGCTATGCGAGCCTGGTATACAACGGCTACTGGTGGAGTCCCGAACGAAAAATGCTGCAGAAGATGATCGATGCCTCGCAGGCGACAGTCAACGGCAGCGTGCGGCTGAAACTCTACAGGGGTAATGTCATCGTTGTGGGCCGTATGTCTGACAGCGACAGCCTGTTCGATGAGCGCATCGCAACATTTGAGGATGACGAAGGCGCCTATAATCAGAAAGACGCCGAGGGTTTTATCAAGTTGAATGCATTACGCATGCGTATTGCCGCCAGGCAAAGGAAAAGCGGTAAGCGCAAGTAGGGCACGGGTCTGGAGAATGTGCCGAGGTCAGCTGGATATTTGTTGGTCTGAATATGCCCGCCCGGGCCTTGCTTGTTTTGTCGGATTGACCATTGCGGGGCTGGTCAGAAACTGGATAGCGGAGTAGAAAATTATCATGCGACTGCTGCATACCATGCTACGTGTCGGTAACCTGGATCAATCCATCGAATTTTATACCCGCGTCCTCGGTATGAAACTATTGCGCCGCAAGGATTACCCTGACGGTAAATTCACCCTCGCTTTCGTCGGCTACGGCGACGAGTCCGACCATACTGCCATCGAATTGACCCACAACTGGGACACGGCGAGCTATGACCTTGGTGACGGCTATGGCCATATCGCCATCGAGGTCGATGATGTCTATGCGGCGGTGGAGGAATTGCAGAGCCGGGGAGGCAAGGTCATCCGGCCTGCCGGCCCAATGAATGCGGGCACGACGATTATTGCCTTCATTGAAGATCCGGACGGCTACCAGATCGAGTTAATCGGGAAGAAGGGCTAACAGCCTGTCACGAGTTGTCTTTGCAGCGGTAGTGCAAAGGATATAAAAAAACCCCGCACAATGGCGGGGTTTTTTGTTCGAGCCTGTACGGAAAATCCGTTATCCGGCCGTCACGTTCGTTGCTTGCAGGCCTTTTGGACCTTGCTCGACATCAAAGTTGACTGTCTGACCTTCAACCAGTGTCTTGAAGCCATCGCCGGAGATTGCGGAGAAATGTACGAATACATCCTCGCCGCCATCGGCCGGTGCGATAAAACCAAAACCCTTGGAATCGTTAAACCACTTAACTGTACCTGTAGCCATGTAACATACCTCTAGTAAATATTAATGTTGTTTCAATCGCAGTTCGAGAGTAAGTACAGGAGATACAGCAAGGAACTTCCGATATGACCTGTTCAACATACAACTGTGATCGTTATTAACAGGCAGAGTGTGACCGGATTGCGGCCGCGTATTACCTGTTACTTGCGGATTGTACACGATAATTTAACGAAATGCCGCGTTTTTTATGTGGAGAGTCGGGGCAGGAAATCCGCTCTGTTTCTCTCACCTGGCAGTGCGCCCGACCTGCGTGGCAGGGGCGACTCGCCCCGGGCCCGGCTGGAACGGCGGCAAGACATCTTTAACTAACTGTAATTATTTGTGTTTACCCGGCGGACAGGGCTGCTGGACCGGGGCCTGTCCGGGCTGCGGGACGCTCAACAAGCGGTTGAGCCCGAAATACGGCATTCCATGCTGCCGAAAGCGAACCCGTGTACCCGCCGGGGCTAGTAGGGTTCCCTGACCAGCACCCTGATATTCTCGATATCGCTGTTTTTGAAGTGGAACGAGAACTTACCGTGCGTGCTGCGTTGCGCGAGTTCTATGTGCATGGGCGATGCACCGGTAATCATATACTCTTTTTCCTCTACATTCTTACGCGTAATTTTTGCGGTAGTACCGATGTGGTTTTTGATCTCGGTGAGCTTGATGGGTATATATTTGAGCCGGTAGCGCACGGTTTTCCTGTCTTTCACGGCAGGCCCGTTGTCGCCACGCGCTGTTTCTTGCGCCGCTGTTTCCGTGGTTATTTCACCCGGGCTGTTCGCAGACACATGACGGTTGGCAAAGTCCGGATCCTGGCGGAACATCCCGTCTTCGGCAGATATATCACCGACAGAAAAACTGGCGCGCAATAGTTCACCGATACCGTATTTGGCTTGGGTATTTTGCTGCATTCCCGGCTGAAGTGCGTTGGAAAGGCGCAACTTTTCAGTATCGACAATAACGGCGAACAGGTAAATGGATAAAGCAAATGTTGCCGTGAATGTAGTTATATAGAGGAGAAACGGTTTTTTCTGATGTTCCCAGTATTTAACGCCGAACAGAATGGCACTGACGGGTGAAAGCAGTAAAACCGCAAAGCCCCATAATAGCTTCGTTTTAAAAGCGCGAACTATCAGCCAGATTAGCGCAGCAAATGAAGTCAGCGAAAAAATTATGGTTATCAGTGGGAGTGTTTCCATCGCAGTTGTCCGTCTCCGTTATCGTTCCCCCCTGTACTGGAGACAGGGGTCTGGTCAATAACCTTAACGGCGCCTTCATCATGATCCTTTAACCGCGGCCAAACCCGGGAGAGCGCCCCTGCAACGAAGGAAATAATATAATAAACAGTAACTTGTTATATTGTTATAGATTTTATTGCGTGGAGGTTTGCCAGCGGATTCAACCGCATCCACGAATGCGGGGGGTGATGCGACTGTCAGGGATGCACAGGGGACCTAGTAGTGCGGCGGCGGTGGCTCGTCAGCAGCGCCATTCGGGGCTGTAGCAGCAAGGCCCATTAATTGTTCCTCCAGGCGTTTGATGACCTCAGCCTGCCTGTTGAGCAGTTGTTCCTGGCTCAGCAGGGTGCTGGTCAGTTCTTCGAGGGCCGCATCCTGGTGCATCACGCGTGATTCCAGGGATTCGATGCGCATCATCATATCGGTATCAGTCATGTCGGTCTGCTACTCCTTGGTTTCCAGGTTCAAAGCGTAATCGCTACCGCTTCCGAGCCGTGCCTGGCCTTGTGCAGTGCATCTTCAACCGAGGTGCCGCGGGCCAGTACCACGCCCATGCGGCGTTGCCCGCTGACCTCGGGTTTTCCGAACAGGCGTAACTGTGTGTCGGGTAGGCTGAGTACCTCGTCCAGATTGCCAAAGCTTGGCTGCCGTGATGTGCCTTCGACCAGGATGACGCTGGATGCCGAGGGTCCGTGGTGGTGAATATTCGGGATGGGTAATCCGAGGATGGCGCGTGCGTGCAGTGCAAACTGTGACAGGTCTTGCGAGATCATGGTAACCATCCCGGTATCGTGTGGTCGCGGCGAGACCTCGCTGAAAATGACCGCGTCGCCCTTGATAAACAACTCGACGCCAAAGATGCCGCGACCGCCGAGTGCTGCGGTTACTCTGGCAGCAATATCGCGGGCGCCTGCAAGGGCCTGTTCACTCATGGCCTGGGGCTGCCACGATTGGCGATAGTCGCCGTTTACCTGTATGTGCCCGATGGGTTCGCAGAAACTTGTACCACTGGCATGGCGTATTGTCAGCTGGGTGATTTCATAATCGAAATCCACGAAACCCTCGACAATGACCTTGCCGGCCCCGCTACGGCCGCCTTCCTGTGCATAGCCCCATGCCGGGTCAATATCCGCTGCCGTTTGGATGGTGCTTTGACCTTTCCCGGATGAGCTCATGATCGGCTTGACGATGCATGGCAGGCCAATCGCCTCGATGGCACTGTCAAACTCGTCGCGAGTTGCGGCAAATCGATAGGGCGATGTCTTGATACCCAGTTCCTCCGCGGCGAGGCGGCGTATACCCTCACGGTTCATGGTCAAATGTGCCGCACGTGCAGTTGGAATAACCGTGTAGCCTTCTGCTTCCAGTTCCACCAGGGTGTTGGTTGCAATCGCCTCGATCTCCGGAACAATATAATGCGGTTTTTCCTTTTCTATAACCCTCCTCAATGCGTTACCGTCCAGCATCGAGATGACGTGACTGCGGTGAGCAACCTGCATGGCGGGCGCATGCGAGTAACGGTCTACTACGACCACCTCGACGCCAAGCCGTTGCAGTTCTATGACAACTTCCTTGCCGAGTTCTCCGCCGCCACAAAAGAGGATGCGGGTGGCAGATTGCGAGAGCGGAGTACCAATACGGGTCATGAGCAGTGTTTGCGAAATTGGATGAAAGGAATCAATGTCTTAATGTGTATTTGACTGCTGATTATAACGATATTGCGGAATCATGCCGCATTATCAAGCCATTGAATCGTTCCTGCAGGTGTGCCGGATAGGGTATATTTGATCCCCGGAACCGGCTTTAGCCGAACTGTAAACAAGTAAAGGAAGTTTCTGATGCGCTGGAGAAAAGGACGTAGAAGTTCACATATCGAAGACAGGCGTGGCTCGCGGATAAGCAGCGGCGGCTTCAAGGGCGGTATAGGCACAATTGTCATTGCACTGGCCCTTGGTTATTTCCTCGGGATCGACCCGATGACTGTTATCAAGATGCAGACAGGTGGAGGGTCCGCGACGACCACTAGCGACTGGAAACCGACAGCGGCGGAACAGGAGGCGGCCGATTTCGTATCGGTGGTGCTGGCGGATACGGAAGATACCTGGAACACAATCTTCAGCAATGCCGGCCAGACCTACCAGGAACCGAAACTGGTGTTGTTTTCCGGCCAGGTGAGTTCTGCCTGTGGCATGGCCAGTGCGGCCATGGGCCCGTTCTATTGTCCGGGCGACCAAAAGGTCTATATCGACCTGGCCTTTTTCGATGACTTGAAACGCCGCCACGGCGCGCCGGGCGATTTTGCACAGGCCTATGTCATCGCCCACGAAGTGGGCCACCATATACAAACCCTGCTGGGTACCAGCAAGCAGGTCAGGGCAGCGCAGCGTGGGCTTGGCAAGGCGGAAGCAAATGCACTCTCGGTGCGCCAGGAATTACAGGCCGACTGTTATGCCGGCCTCTGGGGCTATCATGCCGATCGCAGCCGCCAGGTGCTGGAGTCGGGTGATCTCGAGGAGGCGCTGGCAGCGGCCAGTGCCATCGGCGATGATCGCTTGCAGAAACAGTCGACTGGCAGGGTAGTGCCGGAGTCATTTACGCATGGCACCTCGAAACAGCGTGTTAAGTGGTTCAGGCGCGGCTTCGAGAGCGGCGATGTCAGCAAATGCAATACCTTTGATTCTTAACGGAACGGGATACAAAACGGATGAATGACATAAACCAGAACACTCTTGACGCGGGTGAGGCGAAACGCGGCATGAGTGGCATGAAAATATTTCTTATCGTACTGGTGACCGTGCTGGTTACGATCGGCGTGACCCTGATGATCGTGAAGTATTACTTTTTTCCCTCTGAGTTCAAACCGGTCCAGCTAAGCGTGAAGGAAGAGCAGGTGCTGGAAACCAAACTCGAAAGACTGGAATCTCTGGATGCCGCCTACCAGCCTCGCCGCAAGCCCGGCGATGCTACGGCCGGAGTGCTTGAGCCGGAGGCTTACAGTGAAGAAGGGGCAGAGCGCTCAATCAGTCTCAGCGAGAGGGAGATAAATTCTCTTGTGGCAAAGAATACCGATCTTGCCAGAAAACTGGCGATCGATTTGTCCGACGACATGATGAGTGCCAAATTGCTGATGCCGGTGGACGAGGATTTCCCGATCATGGGCGGCAAGATACTCAAGGTGCGCGCGGGAGTTGAACTGGCCTACCGGGACGACAAGCCCATCGTTATCCTCAAGGGTGTCAGTGTCATGGGTGTGCCCATACCCAACGCCTGGCTGGGAGGCTTGAAAAACATCGACCTGGTCGAACAGTTCGGCTCCGGCGATGGCTTCTGGAAGGCCTTTGCGGACGGCGTTCAGAACATCAGCATCGTCGAAGGGGATCTGCGCATCGAACTTAAGGAATAGCCAGAGACACCTGATGACAGCCTGCATGACGGCTATCACTGTTGTGCCCGCAATATTCTGATCGCATGCTGCGTGATGCCCGCGTCTGGCGAAGAAAACGAGTTTGTTTCACATGTGCTCGACCTGATGCAGTCTCTCGGTCAGGTGCGCGCAAGACGGATGTTCGGCGGTTACGGAATTTTTCTCGATAGACTGATGTTCGCGCTGATCGCGGATGAAACCCTTTATCTCAAGGCCGACCAGAAATCTGCAAACGCATTCAAGGCAAGGGGACTGGAAGCGTTTTCCTATTACAAGAAAGGCAGGAAATACTCGATGTCATATTTCCAGGCGCCTGAGCAAACACTGGAGCACCCCGAAGCAATGTCTGACTGGGCGAACATGGCCTATGCCGCTGCAACAAGATCTGCATCCGAAAAAAACAAGAACTAAAAATACCCGGGACAGTCGAACTGACTGGTTTACCTGGTTTTCTTTGCGTGACTCGCTGAAATAACGCGATACAGTTATGAAAGGCCGTTTGCTGGCAACAGTTTTGCGGTGAAGGCCGGGCGGGGCAGGGTTGTCCGGCGCGTCGGTGAAAATCAGGCGGTGTATTTATCATGCGTAACTTACTGAATCAAAAACAGAAATACTGAAGTACCCGGTTGCTGCTATCAAGAAACGCCCTCAGCGGGCCGATAGCCAAGTATGCGGGTCTCCGCTGATCCGCAGGCGCGTCAGGATGATGCCCGGTATGTTTTCTACTGTTTCCGGAGGCGGACATGGATAGTAGGCAGACAGCTTTGAAGGTGTTACAGGGTCTTGTCATGATGACCCTGTCATTCCTTGCCTGCGCCAGTCCGCAGCTTCCCAATGACTCTTTTCAACTCGGCTGGCAGCAATACCAGGCCGGTCAGTACAATGATGCCCTGCGTTACTGGATGCCGCTGGCAGACCAGGGAGATGCCAACGCACAACTCAACGTGGGGCTGATGTATGACACCGGTCGGGGTGTTATAGAAAATCCGGCGCACGCAGTGAACTGGTACCGGCAGTCAGCTGAACATGGTCTTGCAGCCGCACAATACAACCTCGGGTTGATGTATGCATCCGGCCGCGGTATCGAACAGGATGACGGGCAGGCGCGGTTCTGGCTTGAACAGGCTGCAGCGCAGGGGTTGCAGGATGCCCGCGACCTGCTTGCAACCTACAGCGGCAAGTCTTCGACAGATGTAACGCAAGGCGTAGTTCATGAGAATTCGAATTTTATCGATTCCCTCAGTGGCGCTTCAACGGGTACCGCCTGGCCGGTAGCCATGAACTACGCGGTTACCAGCAACCACGTGGTTGAGGGTGTCAGCACGGTGCTGCTCTATAACATCTCGGGCCTGCCGCTGCGCGCCACCGTGGTGTTACGCGATACCGAGAATGATATCGCGTTGCTACGCACCACTGAAGATAGTGGCTTGCCTCCGCCATTACCCCTGTCCCGTGAGCCTGGCCGCCTTGGTAGCGATGTCTTCACACTGGGTTTTCCACGTGTCGATGTTCTCGGGCGCACGCCAAAGCTTGCCGAAGGCATAATCAGTTCGGTCAACGGCTTCCATGACGACCCGGCCAGTTATCAGACCTCGGTGCAGATTCAGCCCGGCAACAGTGGCGGTCCGCTGCTGAACATGGCAGGTGAGGTGGTGGGTATCGTCGCCTCGATGCTGGGTACCGTTACTGGTTCGGCCGCGCCGGTGGTGATGCCCAATATCAGCTATGCAGTCAAGGTCGAGTGCTTGCGATCCCTGTTGCAGTCGCTGCCTGGACCGGCGCTCGCAATTGCCACTACCCCGGGAAGTGTAACGGTACCACTGGCCGATCTTGCCGAACTTATCCAGCCCTCGGTCCTGCTGGTAGTGGCTGCAGATTAAACTGGATTATCCGGGTTTCCCTCCACAGTATCCTGATTTAAAATCAGAAATTCTGCCCGCGCATGCTGCGCGGTAACACTGCCTTGAGAAAGCGCACCCGGAATGATGCCGCGGGCTGCAATTCCGAATTGCAGCATACCGCCCAGAGAAATTGCGTTAGCGGGCTATTAACCCCTTTTTTTGTCGGGAAAAGTGCACGCCGCAGAGGCTATCCGAGCGGCGTAAAAAAGCGTGATTTACCTTAGACAGTGCGCAACTGTCCTCGTATAGTACGATCACGGCTGGCAGCACCATGGTAGTGCTTAAAAGGTCTGTTGTGACAATCACAGCAGGTTTCCCGGGGAAACGCTGCCCTAGAACAATATGCTGTATCACCATCTTTAAACAGAATAACCCAGAGAGGTCTGATTATGGAATTTCGTAATACATTTTCGATTGCGCGTGTTGCCCTTGCGGCAGTTGTGGGCGGCGCACTTGGCCTGGCAACACTACAGGCCGTTGCAGAGAACAAGGCATCCGGCGCCGGCCTGTTGCCTACCAATGCGCAAGCCGGTCAATGTTATGCCAAAGTGATGATCCCCGCGCAGTACAAAATGACCGAAGAGAGGGTCGTCGTTGTCGAGGCTGGCGAGAAAATTGAAATCATTCCTGCCAAATACGAATGGACCGAGGTGAGAGTGCCGGTACAGCAGGAATCGGAAAAACTGATTGCAGTGCCAGCGCAGTATGAAACTGTCACGGAAAAGGTTCTGCTCGAGCCGGCACGCTCAGTCTGGCGTTCCGGTCCGGGAACCAAATCACGTGACATATCTGACCGTGATCTTGCCACCGCACAGGCACTTGGTCTGGCGAAGACAGCAAAGGTAGGACAGTGCTTCAACGAGTTCTACAAGCCTGCCGAATTCGAAATTAAAACAGAGAAACTGCTGAAGACTGCAGCCTCCGAGACGATTACCACGACCGAACCGGAGTTCAACTGGGTCGAGGAAAAGGTGCTGGTGAAGGAAGGCTCCGAGAAGCTGGTCAATGTTCCGGCCGAATACAAGATCGTCAAGGAAAAAGTGCTTGAGTCACCCGCCTACACGACCTGGAAGACCGGCCGCGGCATGAACGAAAAGATTGACAATGCCACCGGCGAGATCATGTGCCTCGTGGAAGTGCCGGCCAAGTACACCACCATTGAAAAGCGTGTACTGGTCTCTCCGGCAACCATCAAGAAGGTGGAAATTCCAGCCGAGTACAACACCGTGCGCGTCAAGAAGCTGGTCAAGAAATCGGCCGAGAGCCGCAAGCCTGTCGAGGCCGAGTACCAGACCGTTTCCAGGCGCGTCAAGGTGTCTGATGCCAAGATCAGCTGGGGCATGGCCGGTATGAGTGGCGAAGGCGAGGCAACTGGCAGAACCTACTGCCTGTCTGAAGTGCCTGCCAGCTACAAGACCATCACCAAGCGCGTTGTGAAGACGCCCGCCACGATCAAGAAAGTGGCAGTTCCGGCGACCTTCAAGACGGTGCGCATGAGCAAGCTGATGTCGCCTGCAACAGAGAAGCGTATTCCGATTCCTGCCAAGCACAAGATCGTGAAGAAGCAGACCAAGGTGTCGGATGCAAGCCAGGAGTGGCGCCAGGTGTTGTGCGAGACCAATACCACACCTGACCTGGTCATGCAGATCCAGCGTGCCCTGCAGCGTGCTGGCCATAACCCGGGGCCGATCGACGGTGTCCTTGGCCGTGCAACCATGTCGGCAGCGGATGCCTACCAGCGCAGAAACAACCTGCCGACCGGTGGTCTGACAATCCAGACGCTTGATAAACTGGGCATTAAACTCGGCAGCTAGTATTCAGTCAGCTGTTATATTGACAGCTGCGCAGCAGTATCCGAGTGTGGCCCGGTGAGTAATCACCGGGCCTTTTTTTTGGCGGTAGCTTTGAGTAACCACAGATGAAATTATATTCGACGTTTACCAGAATTATCCTGTTGCTGTTGCCGCTGATCAGCCTGCCGGTCAGTGCGGATTATCCCATTGAGGTTATCCAGCTTAAATCACGCCCACTGCAAGAGATCCTGCCGGTCATCCGGCCTTTAATCGGTGCAGATGGCAGTGCGACCGGGATGGGTAACAGCCTGGTGCTCAAGGCGGCACCTGAACGCATCGGTGAAATCAGGAAATTGCTGATCGAGCTGGACCGACCGCCGAAGCGCCTGTTGATCAGCGTCAATAAACAGGGTGATCTTGAGCGCAGTATATCCGGCTATTCTGCCAGTGCTGAAATCAAGTCTGGTGACGCGCAGGTCAGTATTAATTCACCGGGATATCCTGTTGACGGGGCAGCGGCCCGGGTGCGGATTTATGACACCAATGACCAGCGCGTGCGGACAGCCGGGCAAAAGGTGCAGGCAGTGGAAGGCCAGCCGGCCTTTATCGCCAGTGGCTCACGCATTCCGGTCCGAAGTGTCGATCGTTACTCCACGTACGGACGCCTCTATAAACGACATGGAATCGAGCTACATGATGTGCGCCGTGGCTTCTACGTGGTGCCACGCGTGAATGGCGACTATGTAACACTGGATATTCAGCAATTTGATGACCGTGCTGGCGATCGCCGGGGTGTCATCAATACGCAAAGCACGGACACGGTTGTGCGCGGCAGGCTCGGTGAATGGATCAGTCTTGGCAGCATTTATACCACGAGCAAGCAAGGCCGGGGTGGCCTGGGCCGCTCGATCTCGACACAGGATTCTGTCGATCAGCAGATCGAGGTGATGGTGGAATGCCTGGATTGCGAGCTGGACATCGAGCGTTATGAAAAGTTTTTCCCCGAAAAGCTTGACTTCAAAACAGCCCCGTCACCTGACCAGCGGTAACGGGCTCCCGGGCATGTTTGATCCGAAAACTCTCTAAACATGCCTCGGTTATGAATCAGTTGCGATATAGTGTGTGCATCATCTGAGTATCTGAATGCTGAATTATGGTCACACTGCGAAAAATACAACCCTGGGCGTCGGCTGCGCTAATGATGCTAGTGGCCGCCAGTGTAACTGCCCGGCAACTGAGCGGTAATGCGATGAACTGTCCTGATAGCCCAAATTGTGTTTCCAGCCAGGCGCTTGATGCACGCCATTTCATCGAGCCG
>JBATIF010000227.1:0-7410 GCA_049667605.1 Gammaproteobacteria bacterium | reverse complement strand
TCAGATCGAGGACGCCGTCGGCTCGGATGACATCTTCACCACGCTGATGGGTGACCAGGTCGAACCCCGCCGGGACTTCATCGAGAAGAACGCCCTGTCGGTTTCCAACCTCGATATCTAGTCAACTAACGTGATCACGTATCTTGCATGCCACTGAGGTAAGTGCATGACAGGATTTTCATAGCGCAATAATAAAAAATTTATATATGACTGATGTTAATATGTTTAATATTATTGTATGAATAAATATTAGGGTATGCCTTGGTGTAAAATCTGTTTTCAAAGCACATCTCGCTGTGCCAGCCGTTTGTCTTGCCGTTGAAACCGCCAGTACACATTGCTCACTCGCCCAGGGACGTTTCAGGACGCTGTTGCGCATGGCAGAATACATGTAAATTATTATATTAGTTATTAGAATTTGGGTACTATATAAAAATTGGGTAGGAATAAAAGCTCCCCCATTCAACAATTCGGCAGCTTGTTTTTGCCAGGGTATCCGTTCCGAACCATCCTGCTGGCGTCAGGGGCGCCGGTTCCAGTGTGGGAGATGTTTGCGTCTCCCGAGGTGGCGGGTGAGCCGGATGTAGCTTCCCGGTCAAGCAACCAGCTGGTGGTTTATATCAGACGACACAACAGGGTTTACTGGACAATCGCGTCGGCATTCCCGCCAGCCTTGAATAATCATCGGCCATGCGCACGACCGGACGACTGCTGCTAATCTGCTGATGCGCCGCAAGCTGTCTACTTACCAGGGTACCAGTTTCATCTACGGCTACGTGCTGAATGACCGAGCGCTAGTAGTGATGGCGACACCGGACGGGCGATAATCGGCGGAGTAATACCCGCCAGGCTCAGGCGCGCCATGAACCCGTAATACAGGTAAAATCGGTGAATTTATATATAGCCAAATAAAAGTAATTATATATGTTATTGTATATTATATAATTTATAATAAGCATTGTTATAATATTAGTGTAAACTACAATTATATTCTTTCTTATTTCAGGGTTGTGATCTCGGCCATTTGTGCCTCGATCCAGCCGGAGGCCTGGTCGAGAACCTGTTGTGCGGTTTTGCCCTGCGGCGAGATCGGTGCGCCGACGCGGACCTGGATGACGCCGGGACGTTTTATGAAGCTGCGACGTGGCCAGTACTCGCCTGCATTGTGCGCCACCGGCACGATCGGGTAATCCGTTTCTACCGAGAGGACCGCACCGCCGATCCGGTAACGGCCCTGCTGGCCGGCGGGGATGCGCGTGCCTTCCGGAAAAATGACAACCCAGTTGCCATCCTGCAGCCTTGAGCGACCCTGGGCCACGAGCTGCTTCATGGCCGCCTTGCCGGTGCCGCGCTTGATGAGAATGCATTTCATCAGCGCCAGCCCCCAGCCAAAGAACGGGACCCACACCAGTTCGCGTTTCGCGACCCATACGTGCATGGGAAATATGGTCTGCAGGCCAATGGTCTCCCAGGTCGACTGGTGCTTGGAAAAGACGATGCCGGGTCCCTGGGTGGCGTACTCGCTGCCCTGCACCTGGTGTGTCAGCTTGCAGGTCAGTTTCAGCCACCAGAGGATAAAGTGTACCCAGACCTGCAGCACTGACCAGCGCAGCCGCGCTCCGAAGGGCGCAAGCAACAGCAGCAGGGTGGCGAAAATGATGATGGAAACCGGAAAGACGATCCAGAAGGCCAGTGAGCGCAGCCAGATGATGTAATAGTGGGGCTGGTTTTCCATCTACTGTGATTTCAAGAGGGCGTCAACGGCACTGTAGAGGTCATCGAAAACCGGGACCTCCTTGTCGAGGCCGGGATCGTCAACAGTGCGGGCCCCCTTGCCGGTCCTCACCAGTATCGGGCTGGCGCCCGCGGCTTTTGCTGCCTGGATATCGCGCAGGGAATCACCGATAGCCGGCACGCCGCCAAGCCCTGTGTGCAGACGACGGGCGATATCAAGCAGCATGCCCGGCGCAGGTTTGCGGCAGTCACAGTGATCATCCGGGCCATGCGGGCAAAAGAACACGGCATCGATCATGCCGCCGGCATCGCTCACCTGGCGCAGCATGGTCTCGTGTATGCGCGCCAGGGCGTCCAGATCCAGTAACTTGCGCGCAATACCGGACTGGTTTGTCGCCACCACGACACGCCAGCCGGCGCGGTGCAGCCGCGCGAGCGCATCGAGAGAGCCGGCAATCGGTTTCCACTCGACCGGTGTCTTGATAAAGGCGTCGGAATCCTCGTTGATGACGCCATCGCGATCGAGGATAACAAGCATCATTCCATTTCCCTGAACTCGGAAACGCGTATCCGGCCGTTGATCATGCGCGATTCGCGTGCCGCTATTTTTTCCATCTTCTCCCAGAATGCCTGTTTGAGGTCAAAGTCAGCGGCGATTGCAGTACCGATTAACAAAATAAGCAGATCGGCGCATTCCTCGGCCAGTTGTGCTGTATCTTTTCCCTTGGTTACACAGGCGGAGACCTCGCCGAGCTCCTCGGTCATCAGCGCCACCCGGTAGGCAAGTTCTTCCCCGCCGGTATTTTTAAAGTCATGCTTGTCATGGAATGCCTGAACGGCATCGAGCATGCAAGTGTAGGAATCCTTGTCAGCCATCGTCGGTTACCTGGTTTTGAGTCTGGTGCCGGCGGATCTTGTAAGCAGCATCAAGCAAAAGCATCAACCCCGGTGACAGCGCAGTGCAAACAACATTCAGGCCTGCAGCTTCGAAATATCCGCGACCCGCAGGAACAGCTGCGAGAGTACATTTAACAGGGCGAGGCGGTTGTCGCGCAAGGCCGGATCATCCGCCATCACCATGACATCATCAAAGAAGGCATCGACAGGGGCCTGCAAGGCCGCCAGCTCAGAGAGTGCCCCGGTATAGTCGCGCATTTCAAACAGTGCGCCTGCCCTGGTCTCGATAGCAGCGATTGCGGCAGCCAGTGCCTGTTCGGCCGGTTCCTGCAGCAGCTCGACTTTATAAGTATCAGCAACGGGCATTGTTGCCTTGCGCAGTATGTTGCGTATGCGCTTGTTAGCAGCGGCCAGGTTTGCAGATTCAGGCAGCTTGCGAAATGCATGAACGGCACGCATGCGCTGGTCGAAGTCGAGCGGCCGCTGCGGTTGCCGGGCAAGCACTGCCTCGAATTCGTTGCTGTCATAGTCGCCCTCGAGATAGTAGGCGCGCAGACGTTCCATCATGAAGGCAAACAAGTCAGCAGCGATTTTACCAGCCTTGATTTCAGCGGGAAATGCTGCGGTGCTCGTGTCAATCAGTGCACCCAAATCCAGGTCGAGCTTTTTTTCGATCATGATGCGCAACACGCCGAGCGCAGCACGGCGCAGACCGAACGGGTCCTTGTCGCCGGTGGGCGGTTTGCCGAGTGCAAAGATACCGGCGAGGGTGTCAAGCCGGTCCGCAATGGCAAGCGCCTTACCGGTGATGCCGGTCGGCAGCTGGTCGCCGGAAAAGCGCGGCTGGTACTGTTCGTCCATGGCGGCGGCGACAGCCGCATCCTCACCATCATGCGTGGCGTAATAGCATCCCATGATGCCCTGCAGTTCGGGAAATTCCTGCACCATGCTGGTCAACAGATCGCACTTGCAAAGTGCGGCCGCACGCATAACGTGTGCGCTGTCCTGCCCGAGTGACTTTGCAATCGCGGCGGCGGTGACGGCGATGCGCCGCTGTTTGTCGCCGAGCGAGCCAAGCCCTTGCTGAAAGGTGACATTGTCGAGTCGATCAGCGAGGCTTTGCAGCGAATGCTTACGGTCCTGCTCCCAGAAAAATGCGGCATCATCGAGTCGTGCCCGGATAACACGCTCGTTGCCGGCCTGCACCTGGTCCGGGTCGCGGCTGGCAATATTGGCAATGGTAATAAAATTCGGCAGCAGCTGGTCATTGCCGTCCATGACCGGGAAATATTTCTGGTGGTCCTGCATGCTCGAGACCAGCGCCTCCGCCGGGACATCGAGAAAGCGCCGGTCAAACCCGCCGGTGATGGCAACCGGCCATTCAACAAGTGCTGTGACTTCATCGAGCAGTGCAGCATCGATGCGGGCCTTGCCGCCGATTGCCTCGGCAGCCTCTATCACCTGGGCGCGGATCGAATCGCGGCGGCGATCCATGTCCACCACCACATGGCCGGTTGTCTCAAGGGTTTCCACGTAGGCACCCGGCTTCGCGATGGCTATGCGCTCATTATGGTGAAAGCGATGCCCGCGGCTGTAGCGATCAGACTCAATGCCAAGAATAGTTGCCTTGATCGGCTGGTTGCCATGCAGCAGTAGTATCCAGTGCAGTGGCCGCACGAATTCAGTAATCGAGCTTCCCCAGCGCATGCGCTTCGCTGCCGGCATTGCTTTCAAAGCCTGCTCAATGAGTCCGGGTATCACGTCAGCGGCTGCCTGCCCGGTTTCAGTCAGGCGCAAGCCAAGGCAAAGGCCCTTGTCGGTTTTCAGCTGTTCCAGCTCACTGACGCTCACTCCGCAGGAACGCGCAAAACCTTCAGCCGGTTTGGTTGGATTACCGTCTTCGTCAAACGCGGCCTTGAGCGCCGGACCGCGCTTGATGACCTCGCGGTCCGGCTGGGTTAGCGGCACATCCCTGACAAGCAGTGCCAGTCGTCGCGGCGAGGCATAGGCGTGGCTGGCGCCATGTGCCAGGTGGTTTTCAGAGAGCAGCTTGCAGACGGCGTCGTGGAAGGCATCACGCAGTCGCAGCAGTGCTTTTGGCGGCAGTTCTTCCGTGCCAATCTCGACCAGCAGGTCCTGTGTTGATGTCATGATGCGGCATCCCTGGTGACCAGCATCGGGAAGCCAAGTTTTTCACGGCGCTCATAGTAGGCTTCGGCAACCTGTCGGGAGAGGGTGCGTATCCTGAGGATATAACGCTGGCGCTCGCTCACCGAGATGGCGTTGCGTGCGTCCAGCAGGTTAAAGGTATGCGAGGCCTTGAGTGCCATTTCATAGGCCGGTAATGGCAATCCGACCTCGATCAGGCGGCTGCTTTCACGCTCGCATACATCGAAGCCGCTCAGCAATGATTCAACGTCCGCCTGTTCAAAGTTGTAGGCCGACATCTCGACCTCGTTCTGGTGAAACACATCGCGGTAGCTCACCGGGCCGTCCGGACCCTCGGTCCATACCAGGTCGAAGACACTTTCAACCTCTTGCAGGACCATGGCGATGCGTTCCAGCCCGTAGGTAATTTCGCCGGTCACCGGCCGGCACTCGAGGCCGCCGACCTGCTGAAAATAGGTGAATTGGGTGACTTCCATGCCATTCAGCCAGACTTCCCAGCCGAGTCCCCAGGCGCCCAGGGTGGGAGACTCCCAGTTATCCTCGACAAAGCGAATGTCGTGTACCAGCGGGTCGATGCCGAGTTCGCGCAGTGAATCGAGGTAGAGTTCCTGGATATCCAGTGGAGAGGGTTTCAATACCACCTGGAACTGGTAATAGTGCTGCAGCCGGTTCGGGTTTTCGCCATAACGTCCGTCCGTTGGACGCCGCGACGGTTGCACGTAGGCACAGCGCCAGGGCTCGGGCCCGATCGCACGCAGGAAGGTGGCCGGGTGAAAGGTTCCAGCGCCGACCTCCATATCAAAGGGTTGCAGCAGGGCGCAGCCTTGCCGGTTCCAATAAATCTGCAGTGCGAGGATCAGGTCCTGGAATGTCTTCGGTGCTTCGGTCACTTTTTGTTGTTCACGATGGTTTGCGCGGCTTGCAAGCCGGCCAGTATAACGCGCAGTGCTGCAAATTTCCCCAAACACGCGCCTGCAGGCAGATTTCATGCCCGGCAGATGTTTTTTTACCGGGCGTTATGCTAAATATGCCTGTCATAGCGTTGGCAGCCGGCTAAAGCATCTCGCCGTGCCGGCCGTCATATTAGCTGTATTCCCGTGGAGGACAGGCATGACTCAGCTGATTCTCGAGCCGACGGCACAGGCCCAGTGGCAAACACTGGTGCACGAGGCGCAACTTGCCTGTGACCGTCACCTGGATGAAACACTGGAGAGTTACCTGGTGTTTCTGCTCATGCGTTTTGCCGCAAGACCCCAGTGCACTACCCGCATCATGGCCGAGGATTACCTCAGGTCACAGGCTTTGCAGGGTGAGCAGCGCGTGGAAAAGTTACGTGAAGTCGGTGATCACTGCCTGATATTCTCCGGATTGTTCCCCCAGCTTGCCGAGCGGCGGCTGGTGCGTATCGGCTATTTCGTAGCCATTGGCCAGTCGTCCTACCGGCAGCTTTCCGATGTGATGGATCGCAGCTGGTCGGCCGTCTATCAGCGCCTCTCAGAGGCCTTCATTGTGCTGATGGATATACTCCACGCCATGCGTGAGAGCGGCGGGCAGACTGTATTGACACCATTGCAGGCAATGGACCTCTGGCAGGACACAGGCAGCCGCCGCAGCTACCGGCAGATCTGCGCAGAGGGTAACCTGGTTCCGTTTTCCGCAACTTCCGAAAAACACTGATTCTCCCGTGCTTTCTGACTAAACATGCCTCGCATGGGGTAGAATTGCGTGCCTTGGAAAATTCAGGATTTTTATCAGCATGGCCCGTCAGCGTAAAGCGCTAGCACTGATTTCCGGCGGACTTGATTCGTTGCTGGCCACGCGTGTCGTCATGGACCAGGGCGTGCATGTCGAAGGGATCAATTTTTATTCCGGGTTTTGTGTCGAGGGACATACGCATGCACTTCGCAGGCAGGACCAGGGCGCCCGAAACGTAACAATGCGCTCTGGTGTGACGCGCAACGAGTGACTGTTGAAGTGCATGACAGTGGCGCCATGCAGACCATGGAGGTTGTGCCGATGCCCAGCGAACAGATCCCGGCAGACTGGTATTTATGAGCACTACGCTTATCGACGCACGCAACCTGCTCTGCCCGTTGCCGGCGATACGCACCCAGGATGGCGTGGGAGATCTGCAGCCGGGTGATATGGTTGAGGTATTGTGCACGGATCCTGGCGTGGTGCATGACATACCGGCCTGGTGCCGAATCTGGGGTCACGAGGTTCGTGAAAATGATGACCAAAAAAATCAGATCATGATCACAATTTGTATTGGCGCCCGGGACTAGCCGGATCATGACGCATACCCACCTGCCCGATCCGATGGATACGCGTTACCAGGAAGTGCGCAAGGTGACACTGGTTGGCGCCGTCCTTGACCTGTTGCTGGGCGTCGTCAAGATTGTTGTCGGGATGTCCGCCGGCTCCCAGGCACTGGTCGCCGATGGCGTACATTCCCTGTCTGACCTGGCAACGGACTTCCTTGTCCTGTTTGCTGCGAAACATTCCCACCGTGAAGCCGATGCCGAGCACCCCTATGGCCATGGCCGCATAGAAACCGTGGCTACTGTCGTCCTTGGTGCGGCCCTGATCGCTGTCGCCGTTGGCATCAGT
>JBATIF010000226.1:0-4058 GCA_049667605.1 Gammaproteobacteria bacterium | reverse complement strand
TCCTTGAGCGAGGAGAGGAGGGGCCGGCTGACCTGCTCGATCTCGCTGCGCCAGTCTATTTGCTCTTCGACCTGGTCATCGAGAATCGACAGGTTGATGCCGCCGAGTGCGATATGTTCGAAAGACTGCTGCAGGCCGAGGATGTCATTCCTGGAGCGTTCAATCTTCTGCTCGTATTCCTGCCGCTCGGAACTGTCCTCAATACGTTTCAGCTGTACCCTGAGGTCGCGAATCACGCTGCGTTTTGCTTCGATGGATTGCTGGATGTTCGCGAGGTTCTCGATTGCACCCTGCTGCTTCAGAGGCGCTCCGTTGCCCGGTCCCGGTTCCCCGGCGGGTTGTGCCGGCAGCAGCGCCGGGGCGCATGCAATCAAAAGGGCGAGCAGAACCCGCCTGATGGATGAAGTGCCTGGTAAGTGAAATAGTAGGTCTTTTGAAAACATGGAGACAAGGTCACTGCAACGTAAAGGGGGCCGGCATGAACGGGCCAGTGAAAAATTATACCGGGTATAATTTCGTAGCGGATAATAACACAGGGACTGCAGGCGGCCGCTGATTAAACGGCAGGTGCAGGATAGGCTACTCCGGGTTCATCGGCCGGATTTAGATTCTCGCGCAATACGGATTTCAACTGCCAGCTATGGATGTCGGCTCCTGCGCCTGGCTCCTGTATACTCATCAACCTGATTCCCATACCCAGCCATGATGTACCGCTGTTTTCCGAATGCCTTTATCCGTGATCCGATACCGTGTTTTTTTACTGCTGTTATTTACCTGCGCAGGGTCTGTTGCCCATGGTGCCGGGATTGTGGTGGTGATCGAGGGGCTGGAGGGAGAATTGCTGGAAAATGTGCGCAATAACCTCAGCATCGAGCAGTATAAGGACGAGGCTGCGCTTACCAGGAGCTGGGTATGGAGGCTGCACAGCAAGGCGGTAGAGGAGATCCACAGCGCCCTCAAGCCTTATGGCTATTACCGGCCGGTTGTGAAAAAGGCCCTGCTGCGTATCGATGATGGCTGGAAGGCCACCTATAAGATAGACCCCGGCGAGGTGGTTTCCATCGGTTTTGCCGATGTGCAGTTGACAGGGGAAGCGCAGGCGGACAAGGCATTCCTGAAGTTATTAAAGGAGCAGCGCTTGACTGCGGGTGCGCCGCTGGACCAGGTGCGCTATGAGAAGCTCAAGTCCAGCCTGCAAAAGCTTGCACTGGAGCGGGGTTATTTCGACGCGACCTTCCTGCAGCACGAGATCCGGCTCGACCTGGAGGCCTACGAAGCGAACATCATGCTGCATTTTGACAGCGGGCCCCGTTACCAGCTGGGTGCGGTGACCTTCCAGCCGAACCCGTTGTCAGTGGATTTTCTTTCCCGCTATGTGAGGTTCAGGCAGGGCGATGCCTATTCCACCACTGCGGTGCTCGGCCTGCAGGACGCTCTCAACGGCAGTGATTATTTCAGCAGCGTGGACGTGATTCCCCGCCAGGAGAAGGCCGAGGGTTTACAGGTGCCGATCGAGGTCAGCCTGGTGTCCAACAAGCGCAACAAGTATGCCGTTGGCGCCGGCTACGGCACCGATACCGGTGTGCGCGTCAGTGCAGGTTTTGAGCGGCGCCGGGTTAACCGGCGCGGCCATCGCCTTGCTGCGGGTCTGCAGCTGTCACAGATAAAGAACAGCCTTAGTGCGAACTACCTGATACCCCTGCAGGATCCGCGCACCGAGCAGCTGGCCTTCAGTGCCGGTTACTTCGATTCCGACACCGAGGACATTACCAGCAAGACCACCACGCTGGGGCTGAGCCGCAGCGGCACGCGCTGGGGTTTGAATGAAACCCTCGGCCTCAAATTCCAGCGCGAGGACTTTAGCGTCGGTGACGAGGACGGTAGTTCCTTACTGTTGATGCCGGAGGCCAGCTGGTTATGGGTACGCGCCGATAACCGTACCTATACTACCCGCGGTGCGCGGTTGCAGTTTTCACTGCGCGGCGCCGCGGAGCAATTGCTTTCCGACGTGTCATTTTTGCAGGCCCATGTGCAGGCCAAGTTCATCCAAAAGGTGTTCGGGTCCAGCCGCATCATTTTGCGCGGCGATGCGGCAATCAGTTTTGCGCCGGACTTTCAGGAGTTGCCGGCCTCGGTACGCTTCTTCGCCGGTGGTGATCAAAGTGTGCGCGGTTATGCCTTCGAGAGCCTGGGTCCGGAAGACGCAGACGGCAATGTCGCCGGCGGCAAGCATTTGCTGGTCGGCAGCGCCGAGTATGAGCAGCATATCAGGGACAAATGGAGTGCGGCGGTGTTTATGGACACGGGCAATGCCTTTGATGATTTTTCCGACAGCCTTAATACCGGCGCCGGTGTCGGTGTGCGCTGGCGTTCACCCATCGGTCTGATCCGCGTCGACGTGGCTTCGGCCCTGAGCAGCTCCGGCAATCCCCTGCGTTTGCACCTCGTCATCGGACCGGACCTGTGAAGAAATTCCTTGTCATTCCGTTGTTCGCGCTGCTGCTGTTGCTGGCGGTCGCCGCGTCCACCACCCAGGGCCTGCGCTGGCTGATTGCCGGCGCGGACTGGATTCTGCCCGCTGAACTTGGCGTTGACAGCGTGTCGGGTTCACTGCTGGGCCCGCTGGACCTGGAGGGTGTGCGCTACAGCGATGCTTCAGTACAGCTGCAGATTGACTCCGTCATGCTGGATTGGCGGCCAATGGCGCTGTTCGGCGCAAGGGTGCATGTAATTTACCTGCGGGCCAAGGGCATCGATGTACAGGTGCTGGAAACATCTGCACCACAAGACACCGCGCCGGTGTCGTTGCAGCCCCTGCCGGTCGCGCTAACGCTCGAGGAGGTATCACTTTCAGCCATCCGCGTGCTTGGACACGGGGCCACAGAAGCTGTGCTTGTTGAGCGGCTGCATGTTGCCGCCATGGGCAGTAAAACTGCGCTGCAGGTCGAGGAATTTTCCGTGGATGCGCCCCTGTTTGCAGTCCGGGTGCAGGGCCTGATGTCGCTGGAGTCACAACAGCAGAGCAACATCACCACCGACTGGTGGCTGCAGTTGCCGGATATGCCAAGGCTGGTCGGCACCGGGACACTGCAAGGCAATGTGCAGCAACTCGATGTTCAGCAGGACATCAGCGGGCCCGCCACAGTGGTGGTGCGCGGCAGCCTGCGGGACCTGCTGGAGCGGGTGAGCTGGGATGCCACGGTGAACGTCAGCGGCTTCAACCTGCAGCTGCTGCAGCCGCAGGGACCGGAGCGTTTGTTGAGCAGTGCCTTGAGCGGCAGCGGGGGGCTTGACAACTTTTCCGTCGAGGGTGATGCGCGGCTGACGGACCCCGCCTATGGCGAAATCACGGCCGAACTGCAACTGTCCCGTGTTCCGGACCAGTGGCGCCTGCAGCGACTGGACCTGCGCAACCCGCAACATCCGGGCAGCGTGAACATCAACGGCGAATATTCTTCAGGCGGAGAGCTGGCTGCCAGGGCCGGGTGGAGTGAGCTTGCCTGGCAACTGTCGGATCAGCAGTCGCTGCGCAGTGCCTCCGGCGAGTTGCTGCTGGAAGGTCTGCTGGATGATTATCGCTTGCAGGGTAGCGGCCTGCTGGAGAGCACTGGTTATCCGCAGCTGGTGATCAAGGCGCACGGCAACGGCAACCGGCAACGCCTGCAACTGCAGCAGTTGCAGGGTGACAGCGAGCGGGGTTCTTTTACAACTTCCGGTTTTGTTGCCTGGCAGCCGGCACTGCAATGGCAGCTGCTGGCCGATGTCCGCGAGTTCGATCCTGCCTTCTTCGTTCCGGGCAGGACCGGCAAGCTGTCTTTCCAGCTGCAGACCGATGGCAGCCAGCAGGCACAGGGGCTGCAGGGCAGCCTGGTGATTGACAGGGTTGCCGGCACCTTGCAGGGACAACCCGTCAGCGGCAGGACAAACGCAAGTTTCAGCGGCAACAGCCTGAGTGTTTCCGCTGCGCAGTTTGCGGTGGGTACGACACGGCTGTCTGCAGCCGGCAGCCTGGATAAAGACTGGAACATGCAGTGGGATATCACTACCCGGGACCTGGG
>JBATIF010000225.1:0-1571 GCA_049667605.1 Gammaproteobacteria bacterium | reverse complement strand
GCGCTTACCCATCCCTGGATCACGACGGATTATTCAGAGGCCCTGCTGGAATTTATCACGCCGCCGCTGGGCAGCCCCGAACAAGCGGTGTCATTCCTGCGCGATGTGCAACACTTCGTATATAAACACCTGGAGAATGAATTGCTCTGGTCTTCCAGTATGCCCTGTGTGGTTGCAGGCGAGGCCAGCATCCCGATTGCACAATATGGCACGTCGAATGCCGGGTTGATGAAAACCGTCTACCGTCGCGGGCTCGGTTATCGTTACGGCAGGGTCATGCAGGTGATTGCCGGGGCACATTACAATTACTCCTTCCCGGATAATTTCTGGCCGCTCTACCAGCAACTTGAGCGGGATGATGGCCCTCTTGAGGATTTCATTTCCGATCGTTATTTCCACCTGATCCGCAATATCCAGCGTATCGGCTGGCTGGTCCCTTTCCTGTTCGGCTCCTCACCGGCCGTGTGCAAGTCTTTCATGTGCGGTAACCCTACCACCCTGGAAGAGTTCAACGACAACAGTTATTACGGAAAACACGCCACCTCGCTGCGCATGTGCGATATCGGTTATCAGAATTCCTTTGAAAACGAGGTTGGATTCAAGGCCACTTACGACAGCCTCCGCGCCTATGTCGAGAGCCTGACAAAGGCCATTGAAACACCCTGCCCCCGGTTTCAGAAAATCGGTATCAAGGTTGACGGCGAGTATCGCCAGTTGAATGCCAACATGCTGCAGATCGAAAACGAATATTACAGTTCAGTCAGGCCCAAACAGGTTCCCGGGTCGAATGAAAAGCCGTCACTGGCACTGCTGCGCCGCGGTGTGCGCTATGTCGAACTGCGTTCACTGGATATCAATGTTTTCGACGCGCAGGGAATCAGTGAGACTCAGTGTCGTTTCCTGGAAACGCTGATGGCGTTCTGCCTGATGCAGGACAGCCCCGTTATCAGCGAAAACGAGCGCAGCGATATTGACTACAATCTGGATGCCGTCTGTTACCGGGGACGGGAACCCGGTCTCGCACTGCTGCGTAATGGCAAATCGGTCACCTTGAGCAGCTGGGCCAGTGAACTGTGTGATGCAATGACCGGTTTCGCTGACGTGCTCGATGAAAACCAGGTGGACAATCCTTATCGGCAGGCACTGCAGGAGCAGACCGCCGCCATCCGCGATCCGGACAAGACACCTTCAGCACAAGTGCTTGACGAGATGCGCGCGCATGGCGAGGGCTATTTCCACTTTGCACAACGCATGTCCCGGCGGCATCAAAAGTATTATCTGGACCTGCCGGCAGACAGTGAAAAATTCAGTACACTCGCCGAGACCGTAAGGAAATCGCTGGCAGACCAGCGTGAGATGGAAGATTCCGATGAAATATCCTTTGATGAATTCCTGGAAAATTATTTTGCGCAGCAGCTATGAGGTTTGCACACTGATGCCTTAATACCGGCGAACTGGATTTCTCTAGCCGGTCAGTATGAAGCCTATTCCGCCGAGATATAATGCTGCCGGGTAGTGCCAGCGGCGTGGCTTGTCATTCAGATATTCCAGTATCAGCGAAAGGATAATCC
>JBATIF010000224.1:0-3862 GCA_049667605.1 Gammaproteobacteria bacterium | reverse complement strand
CATAATCCCTTGTTCCCGTGTCGGTCGTCGCACCCCTCATAAGATTCATATAATTATGGCGCCGGGGCCGGGGGATCGGAATCCCTTGGTGCGTCTCGTAGGGGAAATTCCGGGGCAGAATCAGACGTTCATCAGACGCCCGTTATCGTTGCTTCATTTTAACGCTTCAGGGTGTCTACAAAAACGGGGGCGATTCAAACCGCCTGAATGCGTATAAAGTGACTATGAAAGTACCCAAACGATTGAAACCTCTCGTCGAAGATGGCCTGATCGACGAAATCATCTGCCAATTGATGAGCGGCAAGGAAGCACAGGTCTATGTGGTTCGCTGTGGCGAGGCGATACGCTGCGCCAAGGTTTATAAAGCCGCCAACCAGCGCAGTTTCAAACAGGCCGTGCAATATCAGGAAGGCCGCAAAGTCAGAAACAGCCGCCAGGCACGCGCCATGGGAAAACGCAGCCGTTACGGACAAAAAGAATCGGAACAAGCCTGGGTCAGTGCGGAGGTGGATGCACTCTATAGCCTGGCCGCTGCCGGTGTGCGCGTACCGACGCCCTATGGCTTTGTTGATGGCGTACTGTTAATGGAACTGGTAACCGACGACGCAGGCAACGCCGCACCGAGACTTAATGAACTGACCCTGACCAGCGCGCAGGCGCGCGACTATCATGGACGGATCATTGCAGAGATCGTGCGCATGCTCTGCGCCGGTCTTGTGCACGGTGACTTGTCAGCGTTCAACGTGTTGGTTGATCAGCACGGACCCGTCATTATCGATCTTCCACAAGCCGTCAATGCCGCAGGCAATAACAACGCCGGCGCAATGCTGGAACGCGACGTTGACAACATGGCTGTTTATTTCGGCCGCTTTGCCCCGGAGTTACTGAAAACCGACTATGGAAAGGAAATCTGGGGGCTGTATGAAAGCAGCAATCTCCTGCCTGATACACCGCTTAGCGGAAAGTTTGAACGCAGTACAGTGGATGCCGATGTAGCAGAAATCATGCAGGTGATTGAGGATGCCCGCGAACAGGAAAATGAGCGGCGTGCACGGGAACTGGCGGCGCGGAATGATGGGTAGCAGTTCATCATTCCATTGGCTAATTTCCCTTTCATAAGTCACTTAACCAGCCTTTCTGTTGATAATTCCGTCTAACTACTTGAGATATTTCTTCCCGGCCACCCCGACGAGTCCCAGCAGGCCGGTGCCGAAGAGCCAGAGGGCGGGATGACTCGGTTACCCGAGCAGGCCGACTATCCGACGTCACCAGATTCGAGCCCTGACGGGCCCACCGATCTCATAGAAATCATCGTGTTATGGAGTTGAGGCCGGGGGATCGCAATCCCTTGGTGCATTCCATGGCGGGCGCCCAATCGGCCACGAATCGACTGACCGTCCGACTCCGGGCGTGAAAGATCAGGAACCCGATCGTGCCGATTCAACCGACGTCACCGGACTAGAGTCCCGGCGTGAACGCCATCATCACAATTCAATACCCATGTTCTGTTGCATTTACCTTTTTCGTCTACCGTCTACCCGACCAAATAGGCGGCTGCAACTCCCGATAACGCCAATGCACCGGTAATCGGAATCATTGTACGGCGTATAGACGGGGCACCGAGCCAGATGACCATGCCGCACTTCACCATGGTGTTGGAGATTACGGCGATGACGATCGTTCGGGCAGCAGCGCCGGAACTGGCCGGGTCCTGCTGGGCAAGATTGGCCATGGAAAGTGCGATGGCGTCCACATCGGTCAGACCGGCCAGCGCACCTGCCAGATACAGGCCGGTATTTCCGAAATAGACCTGGGCCGCATTGGCGACAAAGATGACCACTGCGAAAAGCCCGCCAAACATGATGGCATCTCCAAGCTCGAATGGATTATGTCCGGATTCCACTTCCGCCTTCTCCGAGCTGCGTCCACGCCGCCAGAGCAGGAAGCAGATCCCAAGGCTGACGGTACCCATCAGCACCATCCCTATCACCAGGTCTTTAGCCAAGGGGAAATTCACGACACCCACTTCCACTACTACGCGGAAAAACATCACCGTCCAGGCCAACAAAATGGCCAGAGCCAGCACAGGTGCCAAATGTGATTCGGTACGACTGCGCTGGGAAAAACTCAAGGTTACAGCAGTACTGGACACAAGGCCTCCGAGAAGTCCCGTGATACCCAGCCCATGCTCACGACCCACCACCTTCACCAGAACGTAGCCAAAGAAATTCAGCCCCGCGATCAATACCACCATAAGCCATGTCTTGTAAGGATTGATGACCTCAAGTCCCTCCGGGCCGTAGTTAGTATTCGGCACCAGAGGCAGAACGATAAGGGTGATGATGGCAAACTTGAGTGTTGCCTCCACATCCGAGGGTTCGATCTTTTTTGCCAGGTCGTGTAGCCAACCCTTCAGCGCCAGCAACAACATCGTGACCACTGCGACAGCACCCGCTACACTTACCTGATCCCAGGCACACATGCCGCCGATAAAGAAAGTGAGCAAAAGGGAGACTTCGGTCGTCGCCCCGATACTGCCATTCTTCGCAGTCACGTAGTATGCCGTCACGACCAGCGCCACAACCGCTAAAAACACGAGCCCAACGATCCAGGTATGCCCTGACTGTTCCCCTGCATACACAGAGATCACGCCGAGAAGAGCCACTAACGAGAAGGTTCTTACACCGGCAAAAGTCCGTTCCTCTCCCCGGGTACGCTCACGCTCCAGCCCGATAAGCATGCCCAACCCGAGAGCAACGCCGAATTGCCATGCCGTATTGAGATCCATCATCTACTGGGCCTCAACATGCATCGTCTCCAGGCGTAGGCACTCCGAACAGAGGAATACACTCCAACCTCAATTTCTTCTATATCTATTTCTTCACCCGTCCTGGTTAGCAGGCAGGATCGTACTGCTTCCTTTGTATTATCAATATTCAAGGACTCTACCTTTTCATATTCTTGAGTTGAACAAGAACACCGTCTGTTGCTTTGCACGTTCGGCGGACCCACTTGATCTTCCCCCGTTTTCACGGACACTTGGTTAAGCCCTTTTCCTCATTTCGTATTGCATGGGAATCTGATTGCCGATAGCCGAATGCTTGCGCTGTCGATTGTAGTACGTTTCGATGTATTCAAAGATGCTATGTCGTGCCTGTTGTCGACTGGCATACAGCTCTCGATAGACCAACTCGACTTTCAGGCTATGGAAGAAGCTCTCCATTGCCGCGTTATCGTAGCAGGTTGCCTTCCGGCCCATGCTGCATCTCAGATTATTCAGGGCAATCAGCTGCTGGTATCGTTTCGAACAGTACTGGCTGCCACGATCGGAATGGATGATCACCGACCTGGGAAAGCCTCGCCTGAACAATGCCATGGACAGGGCATCACAGACCAGCTGCTGGGTCATCCGGGCATTCATCGACCAACCAATGATGGCACGGGAGTATAGGTCCATGACCACAGCCAGATATAGCCAGCCCTCTGTCGTCCATATGTAAGTGATGTCACTCACCCACTTCTGATTTGGTGCGTCCGCTGTAAAATCCTGCTCAATCAGATCTGGCGCCACCGGCTTATTATGGTTCGAGTCCGTCGTTACCTTGAACTTCTTTGCCTGAACTGCCTTGAGATCCATGTGTTGCATGCGCCGCGCGACACGATTCTCACTGCACGGTACATCCAGATCCTGTAAATCATCGGTAATCCGTGGCGATCCGTAGCGACCCTTGTGATGCCGATAGATCTCACGGATATGACCGTCCAGCGCTTCGTTTGATCGCGATCGGGCACTCGGTTCACGCTTGAACCAGTCATAGTATCCGGTCGTCGATACATCCAGCACTTCGCACATGAGTGTAAT
>JBATIF010000223.1:0-13961 GCA_049667605.1 Gammaproteobacteria bacterium | reverse complement strand
AACACTGTAGGAGCGCATTGCAGGCGCGATTGGTACTCATGCATGGGTATCGCGCCTGCAAGGCGCTCCTACAGTGTTCGCGAGATATTCGCGAGCTGGCGCTCGCTCCTACGGGCAAGACGACGGGGGATTTAATGGCGGGTGAACAGAAGCGGCCATGCTGACCCATTTACAGGTGCGCAACCTGGCGATTGTCGACGAGGTCGAGGTTGAGCCCGGTGCGGGCATGACCGCCTTGACCGGCGAAACCGGGGCCGGCAAATCGATCCTCGTTGATGCGCTCGGGCTGGTCCTGGGTGACCGTGCCGACAGCAGCGTGATCCGGCACAGCAGCGAGCGCGCTGAAATCTCGGCCGGCTTTAGCGTGCACGACAATGACGCCGTCACCAGCTGGCTGGCCGAACAGGAACTGGACAGGGATGGCGAATGCCAGCTGCGCCGCATTATCAGCCGTGAAGGCCGTTCACGCGGCTATATCAACGGCCAGCCCGTGCCGATGCAATCGCTGCGTGAACTCGGCGAACAGCTGGTTGATATTCATGGCCAGCATGAACACCAGTCGCTGTTGCGCACCGCGGTACAGCGACAGTTGCTGGACGTCTTTGGCGGGCACCAGGCCCTGCTCGACCAGCTGGGCGATCACTACAATGCCTGGAAAACAGCACGGACCGCGCTGGATGCCTGCCTGCAGGATGACAGCGACCGCGATGCCCGGCTCGACCTGCTGCGTTTCCAGCTGCAGGAACTGGAATCCCTTGGCCTCGACAGTGCGCAAATCAGTTCAATTGATGCAGAGCATGATCGCCAGGCAAATGCCGGACGCCTGCTGGAAGCCTGCCAGCAGGGACTCAACCGGCTGGACGCCGAGGACGGTGATTCCGCCTACAGCCTGATCGTACACACCCAGGATGAACTCGATGAACTGGCGCAGCTCGACCCCCGGCTGGAAGAAACCGCGCGGCTGCTAGGCGAATCCGCGCTGCTGGTGCAGGAAAGCATTGATGCCCTGCGCCACTATGCAGACCGGCTCGAAATCGACCCGCAACGCCTCACATGGCTGGAACAGCGCATCGCCGTCCTCCACGACCTGGCACGCAAACACCGCTGCACGGCAGAGGAACTCCCCGCGGTCGAGGAAAAACTGCGCGCGGAACTGGATTCAATAGAACATGCCGATCAACACCGTGAAACCCTGCAGGCGCAGGTGGGCGAACTGGAGCAGACGTTTCTGGGCTGCGCAAGACAACTCAGCGGAAAACGCAAAAAGACGGCCCGGGCCTTTGCCAGGCAGATTACCGCGGCGATGCAAACCCTCGGCATGGCCGGCGGCATCTTTGATGTAGCCGTCAGCCAGCGCAAGGACGGTTCGTTTGGCCGCCACGGCATGGATAACATCGAGTTCATGGTCAGCGCCAACAAGGGGCAACCGCTGCAGGCACTCGGCAAGGTGGCCTCCGGCGGTGAGCTGTCGCGCATCAGCCTGTCTATCCAGGTCATCTGCGCCGGCAGTGATGTCATTCCCACGCTGATCTTCGACGAAGTCGACAGCGGCATCGGTGGCGGGGTGGCGGAGATCGTCGGCGAAAAACTCCGCGACCTGGGACAGCAACGCCAGGTACTTTGCGTCACTCACCTGCCCCAGGTCGCCGCCCTCGCCCATCATCAATTGCAGGTCACCAAGCTGTCCGGCGAGGACAGCACCCGTATACGTATTCGCGCCCTGAACAGGGAGGAACGCATCGACGAACTGGCGCGCATGCTCGGTGGCGTGAAAATCACCACGCAGAGCCGCGAACATGCCCGCGAAATGATCGAGCAGTCACAGCAGCGGAAACCAGCACAGAAAAAAGCACGTCGACGCAGCACCGGTTCCTAGCCCCCCATGTTGCACGAGGGATTCAATGTTGTGGGAGCGCCTTGCAGGCGCGATTGGGGCTCATGCAGGGGTATCGCGCCTGCAAGTCACGTAGGCCGGGTCAAGGAGCGCAGCGACGGACCCGGCGGGGTTACCCTATACCACCGATGCCGGATCCGCTTCGCTTGATCCGGCCTACATCCGAGGCGACTGTTTTAAAAACATAAAAAAAGGGGCTTTTCAGCCCCTTCCACTTCTCACTTTTTACTTCTTATTTTTACTTATTCGCTTCGCGTTCCCTGGCTTCCTTGATCACTTCTTCGGCGACGTTCTTCGGACACGGCATATAGTGCAGGAACTCCATGGTGAACTGCCCGCGACCGGAGGTCATGGTGCGCAGGTCGCCGATATATCCGAACATCTGGCTCAATGGACACTCTGCCTTGATGCGCACACTGGTGGTACCGGCTTCCTGGGATTTGATCATGCCGCGGCGGCGGTTGAGATCGCCGATGACATCACCGACGTAATCTTCCGGGGTGAACACATCAACCTTCATGATCGGCTCCATCATTTGCGGGCCTGCCTTTGGCATGGTTTGCCGATAGGCCGCACCCGCTGCAAGCTCGTAGGCAACCGCAGATGAGTCAACGGCATGGAAAGCACCGTCCGTCAGCGTCATTTTGAAATCCAGGCAGGGATAGCCCGCCAGCACACCCCGGTCCATGTTCTTCTCAAAACCCTTCTTCACGGCAGGCCAGAATTCACGCGGCACGTTACCGCCGGTGACGCTGGATTCAAATTCAAAACCACTGCCCGCTTCGCCCGGCTCAATCACATAATCGATCTTTGCAAACTGGCCTGAACCACCGGTTTGTTTCTTGTGGGTATAACTGTCTTCAACACGCTGGGTAATGGTCTCGCGGTAAGCCACCTGTGGCTTGCCGACCGTTACATCGATGCCGTGGGTACGGCGCAGAATATCAACCTTGATATCGAGATGCAGTTCACCCATGCCCTTGAGAATTGTTTCACCGCTCTCCTCGTCGGTTTCAAGGTGAAAAGAGGGATCCTCCTTGGTCATCTTGTTCAGAGCGATACTCATCTTCTCTGCAGCCGCCTTGTCGTTGGGCGCCACCGCAATCGAGATAACCGGGGCCGGAAAAACCATTGGTTCCAGCGTGGCCGGGTCCTTCGGGTCGCACAGGGTATGTCCGGTCTGAACGTTCTTCATGCCGAGCACAGCAACAATATCGCCGGCCTGCGCACGGTCCAGTTCGATGCGTTCGTCAGCATGCATTTCAACAATACGACCGATGCGTTCGGTTTTGCCGGTAAACGTATTCAGCACGGTGTCGCCTTTTGCGATCCTGCCTGAATAGATGCGGATGAATGTCAGCGCGCCGAAACGGTCATCCATGATCTTGAAGGCCAGTGCGCGCAGCGGCCTGTCGGGATCAATGGCGGCAACCTTGCCGGTTTCATTGCCCTCGAGGTCCACCTCGGGCTGCGGCTTGACCTGGGTTGGATCCGGCAGGTAGGCAACGGCGGCATCCAGCACCATCTGCACACCTTTGTCCTTGAAGGCCGAACCGCAATAGGTCGGGAAGAAATCCAGCGCAATGGTACCCTTGCGAATGCAGCGGTTGATGTCTTCGAGCGCAGGCTCGGCGCCATCGAGGTATTGCTCCATCACGGCATCATCCTGCTCGACCGCTGTCTCGATCAGCTTTTCACGCCATTCCTCGATCAGGTCCGCCATTTCGGCCGGTGGCTCTTCGATTCTGTAGGCCGTGGTATCCGCCTCGTTATCCCAGATCCAGGCCTTGCGCGTCAGCAGGTCCACACAACCGACAAAATCTTCCTCGACACCGATCGGCAGTACCATCACCAGCGGATTTGCATCGAGCACATCCTTGACCTGCTTGGCCACACGGTAGAAGTCCGCGCCGATACGGTCGAGCTTGTTGATAAAGATGACGCGTGCCACCTTGGAGTCATTAGCATAGCGCCAGTTGGTCTCGGACTGCGGTTCGACACCGCCGGAGCCGCAGAAAACACCGATGCCGCCATCGAGCACCTTGAGAGAACGATAGACCTCGATGGTGAAATCGACGTGTCCGGGTGTATCGATAATATTCAGGCGATGCCCATTCCATGCACAGCTGGTCGCGGCTGACTGAATGGTGATGCCACGCTCCTGCTCCTGTTCCATAAAGTCGGTGGTGGCTTCACCATCGTGCACTTCGCCGATCTTGTGAATCTTGCCGGTCAGCTTCAGAATTCGCTCCGTGGTCGTCGTCTTGCCGGCATCCACGTGGGCGAAGATGCCGATGTTTCTGTACTTGGCTAAATCAGTCATTTTCCTGCTACTCTTTAGGTTAGGTCTTGTAACGACGAACGATCCCCGGCCATCCAGCACGGCGAGCTATCACCCGGTAATTGGTTAAATCTTTCTGCTGACACGCATTTGCGGTGGAATACAGCCGCGGGATTATAGCCCAATGCGGCAAAAAATAAATGCTTCCGCTGGCATCAGTGTGACTGTAGAGCAGAGAAGATTCCCGGATTCGCTGCGGGATAGATCGAAATCCTGCTACGGCAGGCGAATACCGGTCAGCTATGTGCCCGGGCCCCGCTATGTATAATCCCGCCATGCATGACATCCCCAACCGAATTGCCGAGGTTCTGCTGGAAGTCGAGGGAACTCTCAGAAGCCATGGCCGCTGGGATACGGATCAGCCGGCGGAGCACGCCCTCAGCAGCGACCAGCCCTTTTGCATGGATACCCTCAGGTTTGAACAGTGGCTGCAGTGGATCTTGCTGCCGCGCATGAAAACCATCCTGGAGAACAGCAAACCCCTGCCCACCAGGAGCGGGATCCATGTTTACGCGGAGTCTTGTTTCCGTAACACCGACCCGCCGAGGTCCAGCCTGCTGCAGCTGATCAAGCGCTTCGATGACCTGATTAGCCTGCATGCGCAGATAAAGCGACACCAGGCGGCCGGTCGACTGTCGCCAATGTTACAGCACTGAACGGGCAGGTGTTGTGCTGAAATACCGCTGGTAGTGGCCCGGGAGACCTAGCCGGCTTTACAGGCTGAACAGATTCCGTACAGGTAGAGGCTGTGATCCGTCAGTTCATAGCCCAGCCTGACGGCGATATCCCGCTGATGCTGTTCGATTATTTCATCGATGAATTCATCGACCCGGCCGCATTTGACACACAGGATGTGGTCGTGGTGCTCACCCTGGTCCAGTTCAAAAACCGAGTGCCCCCCCTCGAAGTGATGGCGCTTCACCAGACCGGCACTCTCAAACTGTGTCAGCACCCGGTAGACCGTGGCAAGGCCGATGTCTTCGCCCGATTCCAGCAGTACCTTGTAGACGTCCTCCGCGCTCTGGTGGCGCGCGCCACTCCCCTCGAGGATGTCGAGAATCTTCACCCGGGGCAGGGTCACTTTCAGGCCGACCTTGCGTAAGTCACTTGATTCCATTAGGTCTACTCCTCAGGTAATGCCATTGATATATGAGTTGGGGTATCATGCGGCGGTTGTTTTCACAGAAACCAAACGGGTCTGCAGATGAAAAAGCTTCTCATTATTATTACCTGCATTGCAAGCCTTGGCCTGGCAGGCTGTTCATCTTCCGGATTGCGCCTGGTCCATAAAATCGATGTCCAGCAAGGCAATGTGCTCACCCAGGACGAGATCAACCAGCTGGAACCGGGCATGACCCGCCGCCAGGTCCAGTTCATTATGGGTTCACCGATGGTAGCGGATGTCTTTCACCAGGAGCGCTGGGACTACATCTACCGATTCAAGCCAGGCTATGGCGAAATTACCGAAGAGCGTGTCAGCGTGTTTTTTGACGGCGATTCACTTGAGCGTCTAGAGGGCAGCATGCACCCGGCCCCGGAAGGCAAGAATGCACCTTCCCGGCCAAAGCAGGTTACCCTTGTGGTGCCTCCGCATGAACGCATCGAACGCGGGGTATTCAACAAGCTTTGGCACTGGCTTACTTTGCGTAAAAAGAATGAAGATTCGATCTAGTTAGCATCCATAAACACTGTAATTTCTTTCGCAAAGGCGCACGACTGCAGGAATGCAAGAGCTAGAGCACCAAAAACAGGGGCTTAGGCGATGCAGGGGTATTTGCCGAAAGATCCCCGGAAAGAATAATATATGTTCTTGTAATTAGGAAGATTTTTCCTTTACGATCTTTGCGTCTTGGCGAGAACCATACTTTCCGGACAAGCACGATCGAGATAAATAATGCAACCTCCGTCAGTGCGAGTCGCAACTACTTTCCAGCATCCTTCTTCATCGCCTTGCCCTGTGCGGCGCGCTGTTTTCTGACGACTTTCGGATCTGCAATCAAGGGCCGGTAAATCTCGACCCGGTCACCGGGATGCAGGGTGTCGGTCAGGCTGCCGAGCTTGCCAAACACGCCGACCCGGTTCTGGCGCAGGTCTATCTCGGGAAACTGCTGCAGTATGCCCGATGTATGAATCACCTGCTCCAGCGTGGCGCCCGCTTCAACATCCAGCGCCAGTATGACCTGCTTATGCGGCAGTGCATACGCCACTTCGACATGTATAGATTCAGCGTTCGCCATAAATCTCGACGGCACGTTTGGTAAATGAATCCACCAGGGAATTGGCAATCGTGTTGAACACCGGGCCCACCACCATGCTCAGCACGCGGCTGGAAAAGTCATAATGCAGGGACAGGTTTATCTTGCAGCCATGCTCGCCCAGTGGGCGAAATCGCCAGAAACCCTGCAATTCACTGAATGGCCCTTCCACCAGTTGCATGGCAATTTCCTCGCAGCCATGATGCACGTTGCGCGTGGTAAATGACTTGCTGACCTTGCCCACTGAAAAGTCGATACAGGCAATCACGCCATCATTCTCCCGGGCGAGAATTTCGGAACAGCTGCACCAGGGAAGAAATTCCGGGTAAGCCTTGATATCCGCCACCAGCTTGAACATTTCTTCCGGCGTGTATGGCAACAATGCGGAGCGATCGATTGATCCCAAAATACTTTCCTAGCGACCAAAATACCCGGAAAAGAAATCGATCAGACCGACTGCATTCAGAAAAACGATAAACACCGCGACCGGCGTGACATAACGCACCAGCAGGCGCCACAGCTTGTAGAAAAAGCCATCCCCCATGGACAGCTCATCGACACTTGAGTCGCGCGTCATCGACCATCCCACGAACACCGCGATCATCAGGCCGCCCAGAGGCAGCATGATATTGGCCGTGAGAAAATCGAGCAGATCAAAAATGGTACTGTCTCTCAACTTGTCAGTGAACCACTGAATAGCGGACAGCGGTTTGAAATCGGACCAGACATTGAATGACAACACCGTCATTATGCCGAACAGCCAGGTAATTCCGCCTGCCAGCACCGATGCAAATACGCGGGTCATGCCCCTGTTCTCGACCAGCCACGCAACCGCCGGCTCGATCAGGGAAATGGCCGAGGTCCAGGCGGCGAACACCAGCAGGATAAAAAACAGCATGCCGAAAAAGGCGCCGCCGTCCATGTGGCCAAAGGCGATCGGCAGGGTCTGGAAGATCAGGCCGGGTCCGGCAGCCGGTTCGAGGGCATTGGCGAACACGATCGGAAAGATCGCCATCCCGGCCAGCAAGGCCACCAGTGTATCCATGAGCGACACGGCGATCGAGGTTTTCGCAATCGAGGCATTGTCGGGCAGGTAGGAGCCGTAGACCATGATCGCCCCCATCCCCAGGCTCAGGGTAAAGAACGCGTGTCCCATGGCAACCAGCACCCCGTGTGCCGTAATCTTGCTGAAATCCGGCTCAAACAGGAAACGTGCGCCCTGTTCAAATGCGCCGCTGTTCCAGGCATAACCAACCAGCACCAGCAGCAGGGCGAACAGCGCCGGCATCAACATGCGCACGGCCTTCTCCAGGCCGCCACTGACACCGCGCGCGACCACCGTCATGGTCATGATCATGAAGATGGTATGCCAGGCCAGCAGCCGCTCTGGCTCGCCCACCAGGTTGTGGAAAATACTCTGTATCCCATCGGCAGTCAGCCCGGTAAACAGGCCGCTGCCGGCACGGAACACATAGGCAATCGCCCAGCCGGCGATAACGCTGTAGTAGGACAGGATCAGAAATCCGGCAAGGACGCCGGCCCAACCCAGCCAGCGCCAGTGCGGATTGGCCTTTTCTTCATACGCCAGGGTACGCATGGTACTGATGGGGCTCTGCCGGCCACGACGCCCGATCATCACCTCGGCCATCATGATCGGGATGCCGATCACGGCGATGCACAACAGGTAAACCAGCACGAAGGCGCCACCGCCGTTCTCGCCGGCGATATAGGGAAACTTCCAGATATTGCCCAGGCCGACAGCCGAACCGGTGGCGGCGAGGATAAACGCGAGGCGACTGGACCACTGTCCGTGGATTGAAACTCTTTCGCTCGACATCGGGGTCTCCTGTGCGCTCGCGGCCAGACAGCACGCGCATTGTCCGTGAAATCATGGCCTATCACAAGTTGCCGCTGCGGCTTTCATGGTTGATATACTGCGTGGATGGGAAAAAAGAAATCTGCCGCCGGGCGCAACTCCAGCACCATCGCGCTGAACAAAAAAGCACGCCATGACTTTTTCATCGAAGACCGTTTCGAGGCCGGGCTGTCTCTGCAGGGCTGGGAGGTAAAAAGCCTGCGTGAAAGCCACGTGCAACTGACCGAAAGCTACGTACTGATCAAGGATCACCAGGCCTGGTTGCACGGGGTTCACATTGCCCCGCTGCAGAGCGCCTCTACCCATATAGAAACCGAGCCGACGCGCACCCGCAGACTGCTGCTGCACCGGCGTGAACTGGACAGGATGATTGGCGCCGTGGAGCGCAAGGGCTATACCATCGTGCCGCTGGCCCTGTACTGGAAACACGGGCGTGCCAAACTGGAAATTGCACTGGCGCGCGGCAAGCAGGCCCATGACAAACGGGCCTCGCAGAAAGACCATGACTGGGCCCGTGAAAAGCAAAGAACCCTGCGCGGGCGTTGAGCGGGGATTAACGGTGGTTTAATCAACCATTGCAGGAGCGCCTTGCAGGCGCATGTGGTGCTCACGTAAGGGTATCGCGCCTGCAAGGCGCTCCTGCGGTAAATATCAATTATCGTTTGCCTTGCGTATGTATTGTTACCGGATTCAATCCAGGCAAGCGGGACAGCCTTGATAAAAGGCTCTAGAGGAGAACACCATGAAAGGTACAGCCACACTTTTACTCGCGGCATCCCTGTCACTGACAGGTTCGAATACAGCGCTTGCCGATGACATGTTCAGCGATGTTGAAATCACCCCCATCAAGGCCGGTGATGGCGTTTACATGCTTACCGGCCAGGGTGGCAACCTGGGTGTATCTGTCGGCGATGACGGGGTATTCCTGATCGATGACCAGTTTGCGCCGCTCACGGGAAAAATACTCGCTGCCATCGCAACGCTGTCTGACAAAGCGGTCAGATTTGTCCTGAATACCCACTGGCATCCGGACCACACAGGCGGCAATGAAAATCTTGGCAAGGCCGGTGTCACCCTGCTGGCCCATGACAATGTGCGCAAGCGCCTGTCTGTCGAGAATTTTATTGAGATGTTCCAGATGGAGGCCCCGGCCCTGTCGAAAGCAGGTCTGCCGGTGATCACCTTCAACGATGCGATTACCTTTCACATGAACGACAGTGAAATCATGGCCTGGCATGTCGAACATGCGCATACAGACGGTGACGCCATGGTGCATTTCAAACAGGCCAATGTTATACACATGGGCGATACCTATTTCGCGGGCAGGTACCCGTTCATCGATACCGGCAGCGGTGGTTCGGTCGACGGCTGCATCCGCGCCGTCAACCAGGCACTTGAAATTGCCGATGACAAGACGGTCATCATTCCCGGGCACGGTCCGATCAGCAACCGGCGGGAATTGCTCGCCTATCGCGACATGCTTGCTGCCGTCAGCGGCCAGATCCGGACAATGCTGGGCAAGAAGGCCACGCTGGATGAAGTTCATGCGGCCTGGCCAACAGCAGATTATGACGAAGACTATGGTGGCGGGACCATCACCAGCGAGAAGTTTGTCGACATGCTCTATACGGATCTGAGCCGCTAGCAGCCGCAAGGCTAGCGCGTCACGGCTGCCTGCCCTGCGCTGTTCTGCTTGTTCTTCTCCCTGAGCCGCTCGATCAGGCCGTCAATCCCGTAATTGTGTATGATCTGGGCGAACGTCGAGCGATGCGTGGCAACCAGGCTGATACCCTCGACTATGACATCGTAAATCAACCATTCATTCTCCGCCCTGTGCAAACGAAATGCAGCATGCACCGGCGGGCCGCCCTTGCGTTCGACAATTGCATTCACCAGCACCCGTTTTTCCTGCCCCTCTCCACGTACTGGCAGATAACGTATGCTGTTGTCCTTGTAGCTACTGACCGAGCGCAAGTAGGTGCCCAGCAACAACTCCTGGAACTCGCTGACAAAGAAATCACGCTGGGCAACTGTCGCAGCACGCCAGGACTTGCCCAGTACCCGCCGGGAAAACATCAGGAAGTCAACGTGCGGCAACACATTTTCGATGGCAATCTTGCGCAACTCCGCCGGGTCATCGAGCACCTCCGGGCGGCTGTCGGCAATGGCGATCAACTGCTTGGTCAACCCCTGCAGCATCTCGACGGGTCCAGCCTCTTCCCCGGCAACAGCTGGCGACAGGATGGCCACTATCGAAATAATCAGCAGCCAGCAGCGCAAGTTCGGTATCGTAAACACTATCCCTGAATTTTTATGCATACGCCCTGCAGACCGGTTTTCCCGACGGGTTGAATACGACTGATCCCTGACAACCATAACCGTATTCGCCGCATATCGGCAATGCCGCTGCACCCGCATGCTGCGCCGCAACGCCGGGCACAGGCCGCGCGCAAACGTCGAGGCCACGCCGTACAGGCCGCATTTCAGCAACCGCCTCATTGCTATAACCCCACTATTCATATAGCATCTTGACTGTAAATAAGAAGGTTTGAAACGCCATGAACAGAATCATGTACGTATCCCTGCTACTGCTGCTGGCATCGCCAGCCGGCGCCATGGAGCTTCCCGATGTCGTCAAGAGCTGCCTGGCGAGAAATCTGCCCGAGACAAGCTCTGCCCAGACCATTGAACTGCGCGCCCGTGACCGCGGCGGCTACGAATCGATTATGCAGGCCGACGTCTACTGGAAACGCTTCGATGATGCCGGTACAAAAGTGCTCATGTACATGCACGAACCTTCCGATGTGCGTGGTGCACGGTTTTTGATAATCCAGAACGAACCACAGAACGATATGTACATCTACATGCCGGGACTGTTCAAGGTACGCAAGATAACATCCAAGAACATTTCCAACTCCATGCTGGGGACGGATTTCTCCTACGAAGACTTTGAACGTCTGCAAGGCGTCATGACCGAAATGAAAGCGGAGCAGCAAGCCGACGAAGTACTCGACGGCCGCCCTGTTTATGTCATCAACAGCTACCCCGGGGATAATTCCGGTTATGAGAAAATAGTCAGTTACATTGATACCGGTACCTGCGTCACCCTGAAAACCGAAATGTTCGAAAACGCAGGCCAGTTGCGCAAGCGACTGATAATCAAACCGGAAAACATCAGGCAAACAGGCGGCGTTCACGTGCCGATGGAAGTGGTCATCACGGACCTGCGCGATAAAACCAGAACCACCATGGTGATTGATGAAATCAGTATCGGGCCGCCGCTGGAAGATGACCTGTTTGACCCGGCTAACCTGAAAGATAAAAAGGCCCCGCCGATCGTATCCGAATAATGGGCGTCACCAGGAAACTCTCCGGACTGGTCTCCCGGCACACCGGCTTGACCCTTCTGGTCATACTGATTCTCGCGGCACTGGCAATGAGTGCCATTATTGATCCACGCAGCGGCGAAATACGCCTCATTATAGACCCCTCTGCCAATCGCCTGCTCTCCAGGGACCAGCCGGCAAAACAGTTCTACGATCATACCCGGCGCGTGTTCGGCAATGACGAAACACTGATTATTACACTGACCTCTGACGATATCTTTACCGCGGAAACGCTCGATGTCATTGAACAGTTAACAACGCAGATCGAATCCATCCCTGCCGTCCACCATGTGGTATCGCTTGCCAACGTAGTCGACATACGCAGCGTCGAGGATGATATCGATATCTCGCCATTCGTCAGTGGACTGGAAGACGGCAGCAGCAGCCTCGACGAAATCAGGTCACGGGTTCTTGCCAACCCGGTATATTCGGGCAACCTGGTTTCAAAAGACAGCAAGGCCAGCGCGCTGGTTGTCTATTTCAATGAAATTACCGACCGTGAATATATAAACGGCGGCACCCATGAACAGATCCTGAAAGTTATCGAGGATGAGCGGGGTGATCATGAAATATTCATGACCGGAACACCCTACCTGAAGGTGGCCATGCTCGACATGCTGGTCAAGGACCTGACGTGGATCCCCCCGATTATCACGCTGGTGCTGGCCATTATTCTTGCGATTTCCTTTCGCACCCTGCTCGGCGTTATCGTGCCGCTGGTCACGGTTGCCCTTGGCGTGGTTTTCACGCTGGGAACCATCACAGCACTCGGCTTCTCACTGAGCATGATCTCGATCCTGGTGCCACCCCTGCTGATGATTCTCGGCCTGTCGTATTCAGTCCACGTGGTGTCTGAATACCATCAGCTGCGCCGGCAGAATACATCGAGCAATGATGTCGTCATCGATACGCTGGGGCATATGACATTGCCGGTGTTATTGACCGGCCTGACAACCATAGCCGGTTTCGTCGCCCTTATTGCCAACCCGATCGAGGCCGTCAAGGAGTTCGGTATTTTTTCAGCCATCGGCGTGGTTTACATATCGATACTTTCAGTGACCTTCACCCCGGCATTGATGAAAGCACTGGATTTCACACAGGGCAAATGGAAATCCGGCACATCCGCCGGGGTAAAAAAAGGATTTGATCGCTTCGTTGAAAAAGTAGCCATGTTTGACCTGAAACACAGCCGCCTGATTTTTACCGGGTCCGCAATCATTTTCCTGCTTGCACTGGCCGGCATGACCCGGATTCATGTCAGTACGGAGTCGATTACAAACTTTTCCAGCGAATCAGATGTTCGCAGGGGATTTGAATTTGTCAACGAGAAACTCGGCGGGGCCAATCCGTTTTATATTGTCCTGGAAGGCAACCACAGCAATGCCTTCAAGGAGCCGCAGAATCTTCATATCATGCAGGAACTCCAGGCATGGCTCGAGGAGCAGCCGGAGATTGGCGGCACGATCTCCATCGTGGATTACCTGATGCTGGTAAACCAGGCCTTCCATGACAATGACCCCGCGTTCTACAGCATCCCCGCGAGCAAACGCCTGACCACCCAGCTGCTGTTTCTCAGCTCCACCGATGACCTGGAAAGAATCGTCGATTCCCGCTACAAGACGACCACCATTGTCGTAAGCTCAAAAGTCATAGATTCCGATTACATGTCGCTGCTTATAACCCGCATCCGCGATCACCTCGAGGATATGCCCGGACAGTTTACAGCCACGGTCACCGGCAACCCGGTGCTCATCAGCGAGACCCTTGCGGATATAATTATCGGGCAGGCAAGAAGTATCGGCCTGGCACTGATTATCGTCTACGGCATCCTGTCGATTATGTTCATGTCACAACGGGTCGGCTTTATTGCGCTCATTCCGAACGTGCTGCCGGTTGCAATCTATTTTGGCTCGCTGGGTTTCTTTGGTATCAGCCTGAACCCCAGCACCAGCCTGATTGCACCGATGGTGCTCGGCATCGCGATTGATGACACCATCCATTACTTCTCGCGGTTCAGCCGCGAGATCCAGCACTATGCCGACGAGAAAAAGACGACGCTGGTCACGCTCAAGGCGGTCGGCAGACCCGTGACCTACACCTCGATCGGGCTTTGCCTCGGCTTCCTTGTACTGATGACAAGCGACCTGCGCATGCAGGCCCAGGTCGGCATCATGGCCTCTTATGCGCTAGCCGTCGCCTGGCTCAGTGA
>JBATIF010000222.1:0-3684 GCA_049667605.1 Gammaproteobacteria bacterium | reverse complement strand
GTTATAGACTATCATGTTTTTATACATATTTAATTAGACCTATGTTAACGCCTTCCGTAGTCTGGTTCGCACTGAATCTAAGCCAGTATTATTTTTCTGAAACGAGGATGAAGACCATGCAAACCCTGAGCGCTGAACAATGACCCCGGGCCATGCCGGAGCTCAACAAGACGGCAGTGGATTTTGAAGCGCTAACGACGCACGGCATTAAAAAATTGTCCGACTAGCGGGGAAATGGCTGGTGCTGTTTTCACACCCGGCCGACTTTCTGCCGGTATGTGCAACCGCGTTCATCGCGTTTGCAAAATGACATGATGAGTTCCAGGGTTTGAACACCGGGTTACCTGGCTTGTCGATCGACAGTCATTATGCACACCTTGCATGGGTGCGTAGCATCAAGGAAAAATTTGCTATCGATATAGCGTTACCGATTATCGCAGTTCATGGAAATTGTGCGAAGTTATGCCATGGTACAGCCGGGGACAAGTGACACCTCGACAGTGCGCGCAACCTTTACCATTGATGACAAGGGTGTATTGCGTGCCATGGTGTATTAACCGATGACCAACGTTCGTTCGATCGATGAATTTCTGCGACTGGTAACGGCATTGCAAACCTCCGATGCCAATGGCGTTGCAACACCGGAAGGTTGGCAACCCGGTGACAAGGTGATTGTTCCACCACCGGCAACAGCGGCAGTGGCAGAGGCCAGAATCAATGAAGGCTATGAGTACCTTGACTGGTACTTCTGCAAGAAATGACTATAGAAAGTATGGGTCACCTGACCAGAATTGTAATTACAGGATTGCTCATGTTTTATTTGTTAAGGCAACATTTCAAGAAAATGTAACAGGAGGTATATGATGTTTAATCAAGCCAGAAATATTGAATGTAAGGATGCACGCCGACTGGTTGAGGCAGGTGCACAATTGATTGATGTGCGCTCACCGCAAGAGTATGCACAGGGTTCATTACCCGGCTCGGTCAACCTGCCGTTGCAGGTTCTGCATGCCGGTGAACATCAGCTGTGTGACAAGACGCCGGTGATCGTTTATTGCGCGAGCGGCATGCGCAGCAACCAGGCCGCCAACGTGCTGTTTGCGTCAGGCTATCGCGAGGTACATGACCTGGGTACGTGGCGGCGATTTGTAAATTGCGATTGAGAAAAACAGAAACCAGGACAAGGAGAACACCATCATGATCTTTCGTCAGTTGTTTGAGCCGGAGTCCAGCACCTATACCTATCTGCTCGGTGACAGCACCGGTGGCGAGGCGGTGCTGATCGACCCGGCCGTTGAAACGGCCGAATCTGATTTATCAGTTATCAATGACTTAGGGCTCAAACTTGTCTACACACTTGAGACCCATGTGCATGCCGATCACCTCACCGGGGCACGCAAGCTGAAGCAGCTGGCCGGGGCCAGAATTGCGGGTCCCGCCATGGACCGGTTGCCATGCACCGACGTGGGTATCGAGGAAGGTACGCCGTTGATGGTTGGCGCGATCGCGCTGCATCCGCTGTTCACGCCGGGGCACACCTCGACACATCACAGCTACCTGCTGAAGCAGGGTGATACCCCGCGGGTGTTTAGCGGTGATGCACTGCTGATAGATGGTTGCGGGCGAACCGACTTTCAAAGTGGTGATGCTGCGAGTTTGTATCAATCCATTCATGAGAAGTTATTTACACTGCCCCGGGATACGCTGGTCTACCCGGGGCACGATTACCAGAACAGGCACGTGTCGACGATCGGCCAGGAGCGTGAACGCAATGAACGGCTCGGCGGTGGCAAGACCCTGGAGGAGTTTGTTGCAATCATGGACAGCCTGGATCTTGCCTATCCAAAGAAAATCGATTTTGCCGTTCCCGGTAACGAACTCTGTGGTGAATGTCCGCCTGACGTTCCTGAAGACATGCGCAAATTATGTGACGTAACCCGGCAGGGTTAGATGAGTAAATGAATCAGTCAAGGACAGGAGATAAAAAATGATGGAACAGAGAAGACCAACATTGTGGCAGGTGTTTGTCAGTGTGACTGCGGCAATGTTCGGCGTGCAAAGTCAGCGCAAGCGGGAGTTCGATTTCAGTCATGGAGCGTTCAGTGACTATGCCATTGTCGGGGTGGTGCTTGCGGTATTGTTTGTAGTCCTGATCACCGGTGTTGTGCAAATCGTCATGCATTTTTCCGGTTACTAGTTTTGCTTGACGCATTCTGAAAAATTATTTGCCATGAAAAGAACGCATTTGCATTAGCTCGCAAACCCGATGACAGGATCATAACCGCGACTTCTATTTGCGCTTGCACAAACGCTCGCATTACCGATCGAACCTGCGGGCAGATCGCATCCCCGATCTTCACCGTTGCAGTGCCCGTTCCGGCCAGGGCTTGTGCGTCCTGTCTGCGCACTTCAGCTGCGTCTACGAACCTGGAGGCAGCAGGCGGCAGCCCGGACGGGCTTTCTCCCCTGTTTCCCTGGCCGGTCATTCATGCCTGGCATAATCAGCAGCTCCGCCTCCCGAATGTACATACCGGTGCCGTCCGGGCAGACCCCGTAAATCACACCGCTGGCAGGACGGAGCGTCCGGCTGATGTTTACAAATCTTCACAAAAAATTAAGTATATTAATATATAATAACACTCTATAGTTCGCGTGCATAACCAACCGAGGATGAAACATGTACATGGATAGCCTGACAATCACAGCCCTTGTTATTTTTGCTGTTTCTTTTGGCGTGTTCGTTAAATTCTGCATTCTCAGAATTTGCGGCATGCCCGCCGAGCGGGCTGATCGGGGCATGGCAGACAAGGATGATTCAAGCCAGGGGGGCGCGGGTTCATGAGTCTTCCCGCCTGGTCCCCCAGCCGCTCCATCCAGGACGGCCTGCCCTGGATGGCGATCGGCACCCCCGCAATACAATCCTGACTCCCTGCGTATGCCCGGATTTCGCCGGCATAAAAAACCACTCAAAGATTACCAGGATCAAATATAAGTCATTGTTTTATGGAGTTGACAAATTAAGTATATAATAATACAGTCAAACACTGTAGTACCTTGCCAAGCGGAGGAGGTTTCCATGTACCTTGATAGTTTGACGATTAGCGCATTAGTTGTTTTTGCTATCTTTTTTGGGGTTTTCGTCAAGTATTGCATTTTCAATATTTGCGGGATGCCCGGATGGGTGTTCGAGACGGACAGGGATGCATCAGAAAAGCAGAGGCGCAGGTGAATCTCGCCGCCAGGACCCTCAGCCTGGCCTGCCAGGGTGGCTTGTCCAGCGAGCATGCCCTGGATCTTTTGGCCAGCGGCGGCCAGCTGGTCGATGTCCGCTCGCCGGCGGATTTCAGTCGTGACGCCCTCCCGGGTGCGCTCAACCTACCAATTGAATCATTGAGTTATGATCACCGCCTGCTGAGCCGCGAAAGGCCGGTCATTGTTTACGGGGCGAGTGAGTTTCGTAGCACTCGTGCTGCACGTTTGTTGGCCGGGCAAGGTTTCCAGCGAATTTTTCACCTGGGTGAAATCTGAGTCGTTTCGGCGGGGCTGCTGAGCGCCTGTTTCACTGCCGGTTTTTTTAGCGCGGCTGGCTGACTTGCGAATTTGCCGGGACACGGGCATCATGCCTTGCCCCAAGGCGACGCTGCCAGCCGAACAGCAAAAAGAACACTTGCAACTCCAGCCGGG
>JBATIF010000221.1:0-20216 GCA_049667605.1 Gammaproteobacteria bacterium | reverse complement strand
TCAACACGGACGAGGGATAGGCGGCCTTGCCACCGGGCACATACAGACCAACCCGGTCCATCGGCCTCACCTGCTGACCGAGCACGGTCCCGTCTGGCTCGGTGTAGGACCACGATTCAAGTTTCTGATGCGCCGCATAGGCACGCACCCGTTCTGCAGCAAGTTCCAGTGCGGCACGCTGGTCGGCATCGATTGATGATAGTGCCCGGTGACACTCATCCAGCGGAATTTCAAGAGCAGCGGCAGCACTCACCGGGCAACGATCAAAACGCGCGGTATATTCGAGCAGCGCTGCATCACCGCGGGCACGGATATCCTCAATGATGCCGCGCACCACGGCCTCAAGCGCCGGGTCAGCCGCCTGTTCCCAGGCAAGCAGGCGCTCGAGCGCAGCGCCAAAGTTGGCGTCCTTGCTGTTTAGACGAATAATGTCAGCCATATATATTCACGCCATCACCCTGCTGAATGACTGCGGCATGCAGGAGCGCCTTGCAGGCGCGATGCCCCTGCGTGAATCCCGATCGCGCCTGCAAGGCGCTCCTGCGATCAACATGGAATAGCCTTGCCCTGAGGCTACCAGGCTAATGGTCGCATGCCGCTTTCAAGGCAGCGATAAACCCGGTAATTTGTTCATGTTTCATTTTCATCGAGGCCCTGTTAACCACCAGTCTTGAGCTGATATCCGCTATATGTTCCAGCGGCACCAGCCCGTTGGCCTTCAGGGTGTTACCGGTATCGACAACATCGACGATGAAGTCAGCAAGGCCGACCAGCGGGGCAAGCTCCATCGAGCCATACAGCTTGATAATCTCGACCTGCTCCTGTCGATCAGCATAAAAACGTTGCGTGCATTTCACATACTTGGTCGCAATACGCAGTCTTTTACGGTTTATCGTACGACGCTCGGGGCCGGCCACCATCAGACGACAGCGGGCGATTTTAAGATCCAGTGGCTCATACAAGCCCCCGCCACCATGTTCCAGCAGCACGTCCTTGCCGGCAACGCCGACATCCGCCGCGCCGTAGCTGACGTAGGTCGGGACATCCGCAGCCCGGATTATCACCAGTTTGACGTCACCCTGGTTGGTATCGAGGATCAGTTTGCGACTGGTCTCGGGGTCATCGACAGGGATGACGCCGGCCTGTTCCAGCAGCGGCAGGGTCTCGTCGAAAATCCGGCCCTTCGACAGTGCAATTGTCAGTGTGTTATTCATGATCGACAAGTTTCATGCAGTCACTGCCAGTTTACAAGCGCGGACGGGCATATACAGGGCGGACCTATTCAGGCACACGATGAATATCTGCGCCGAGTTGAGCCAGTTTTTCCTCGATACATTCATAGCCGCGATCGATATGGTAAATCCGATCCACCACGGTCTCACCGTCGGCCACCAGCCCCGCAAGCACCAGGCTGGCCGATGCACGCAGGTCGGTCGCCATGACCTGTGCCCCCTTGAGCCTTTTGACCCCGCTGCTGATGGCCGTGTTGCCTTCCAGCAGAATTTTGGCGCCCATGCGCTGCATCTCCTGCACATGCATGAAACGATTCTCGAAAACCGTTTCGGTTATCATGCCGGTACCTTCAGCGACCACGTTCAGGGCAGTAAATTGTGCCTGCATGTCTGTTGGAAAGGCCGGGTATGGCGCGGTATGCACGTTGACGGCCTTGGGGCGATTACCGTGCATGTTCAGTTCGATCCAGTCTTCGCCGACCGTTATTTCGGCGCCGGCCTCGCGCAACGCCTGCAGCACTGCATCCATGGTATTCGCACGGGTATGCTTGAGCCTCACATGACCGCCGGTAATGGCCGCAGCCACCAGGTAGGTACCTGTCTCGATCCTGTCGGGCAGGACACTGTATTCGGTCCCCGAGAGACGCTCGACCCCTTCGATCTCGATGGTGTCGGTACCGGCGCCACTGATGTTCGCACCCATCTCATTCAGGCAATTGGCCAGGTCGGTAACCTCCGGTTCACGGGCCGCGTTCTCAATCACGGTCAGCCCGCTGGCAAGCGTCGCCGCCATCATCAGGTTTTCAGTGCCGGTCACGGTCACCAGGTCCATCATCAGACGCGCACCCTTCAAGCGGTCGACACGTGCCTTGATGTAGCCATTTTCCACAGAGATATCCGCACCCATGGCTTGCAGGCCCTTGACATGCAAATTCACCGGCCGCGAACCAATCGCACAGCCACCGGGCAGCGAAACATCCGCCCGCCCGAAACGTGACAACATCGGCCCGAGCACGAGGATCGCCGAACGCATGGTGCGCACCAGTTCATAGGGCGCATACAGCGACCGGATCGGCCGGGCATCGACCTCGATGTCCATTTTTTCATTGACCGTTAGCAGCACACCCATGCCCCCGAGCAGTTCCATAGTGGTAGTGACATCATGCAGATGCGGTATGTTGCGGATGGTCAGGGGTGAATCTGCCAGCAAGGTGGCCGCCATGATCGGCAGCACGGCATTCTTCGCACCGGAAATGCGGATTTCACCTTGCAGGGCTACACCGCCTTTGATAATAAGTTTGTCCAAAGAGTCGAAACCTTCTGCTAATCTACTGTATACGCGTGTTTTTTGCCCACTCTTCGGGTGTGTAGGTATGCAAGGCCAAGGCATGGATTTCAGCGCCCATCCGCTCACCGAGCGTAGCATATACGCGCTGGTGACGGGCAACCAGCGAGCAGCCCTGGAACTGCTCGCTGATAACTTCCGCTTCAAAATGGTCGCCCTCACCCCTGATCATGACCCGCGCATCGGGTATGCCTGCCTTGATCAATGTTTCCAGTTCACTGCCCGTCATAAGGATAATCTCCCGTTGTGAGTCTCCTGCCGATGCCGCATCCGGATGAAATCAAGATCCCGGAAAGAACCGCTAATGGCTACGCAGCCGGCACGGCGGCAAATACGAAGACCCGCTGTCTACTTTTTTAAAGAAAGAATTGCGTCCAGGCCGCAGAGCCTGGCGATAGCCAGGAGCTGCTGTGGAACATTGGTAAAACTGATCACCCTGCCGGCATGTTCTGATTCACGCAGCCACTCAACCAGCAACGCCAGGCCGGCGCTGTCTGCCCGGGTAACACCCTTCAAATCGACCTGGATTTTTCCTCTGCCGGTAAAGCCTTGCACCGAGGCTTTCAGTACCGCCGGTACAGATGAAAAATCCAGATCGCCCTGAAGCAGCCAGCGCCCCTTGCCTGCCATTGTCAGCACAGCTTCAGCCACTGTCCTGCACCGTGTTACGCCGCTGCATCTGCCTGATCAGGCTATCCATACCCTCTGCACGGATAATACGGCCAAATGATGAACGGTAATTCGTCACCAGGCTGGCGCCGTTGAATGCAACATCATAAACCTTCCAGCCATCCACACCCAGGTACATCGAGTATGCAACCGGAACACTGCTATTATCACTCAGCTCAATCTCGGTACGCACAGTCGCCTTATCGGCACCGGGCTCGTCACCAACCGGAAAATAGATTACTTTCTCGCCGGCATAATCGGAGAGTGCCCGCCCGTATGTACGCACCAGCAAGGCACGAAACTGCAGCACAAAACTCTCACGCTGTTGCGCAGTTGCCGTGCGCCAGTATTTCCCGAGTGCCCACTGGCTCATGCGCCTGAAATCGAAATATGGCAGCACGATGTCTGCGACCAGCCGGTCAAGAGCGGCAGGATCCGAGGCAATAACCGCACTCTGATCCTCTAGCGCTATCAACATGCGTGACGAGGTGTCACGTACAAGTTCAAGTGGCGAATTATCATGTGCCGGCAAACGATTGGCACACAGCGCAAGAAACGCCGCCATCAAAAGCGCTGCCCGTGGATACCCGCTGGCCGGTGCGAACGAAGACATTTGCTTACTGTGTCTGGTCACTGTTTGTCACACTGTAAAGAAACTGCCCGATGATCTGCTCCAGCACCAGTGCCGACTGCGTCAGTTGTATCCTGCTGCCATCGACCAGATTATTCATCGAGCCGCCCGGCTCAAGCGCAATATACTGTTCGCCGAGAAGACCCGAGGTAAATATGCTTGCCGTGGTGTCCTCGGGAAACTTGTCATAGTTACTGTCAATGCGCATGATCACGACCGCCTCGTAGGCCTGCAGGTCATAATCGATGGCGTCAATACGTCCGACGCGCACACCGGATACGGTAACCGGTGAGCGCACCTTGAGCCCGCCGACATTTGTAAATGTGGCTGAAATGCTATAGCTGTCGGCGTTGCCGCTGCCGATAGTCCCCAGGTTACTGACCTGCATGGCAAGCATGAACAACGCAGCAATACCCAGCGCCACGAACAAACCAACTCCGATCTCGATTGCCCTGTTATTCACCTGTCAGTCTCCAAACATCAGTGCCGTGAGCACGAAATCCAGACCCAGTACAGCCAGCGAGGTATGCACCACCGTGCGCGTCGTCGCACGGCTGACACCTTCCGCAGTAGGCACTGCATCATAGCCTTCAAACAATGCGATCCACACGGCGACAAAGCCGAAGACCACGCTCTTGATAACACCATTGCATACATCGCCCCATAAATCGACCTGGCCCTGCATCTGCGACCAGTATGCACCGTCATCGACACCAAGCAGGCCGACACCGACAAAGTGGCCGCCATAGACACCCACGGCACTGAAGACAGCCGCCAGCAGCGGCATGCTCATGAAGCCGGCCAGAAATCGTGGCGCAATAACTCGACGGATCGGATCGACAGCCATCATCTCCATACCGGACAATTGTTCTGTTGCCTTCATCAAACCGATTTCTGCCGTCAGTGCAGAACCGGCGCGACCTGCAAACAACAGCGCCGTCACCACCGGGCCGAGCTCGCGTACCAGTGACAGGGCCACCATGACACCGAGCGACTCCTCTGCACCGAAATCAACCAGCGTATTGTAACCTTGCAGACCAAGCACCATGCCGACAAACAGACCTGAGACCAGGATGATCACCAGCGTCAGCACACCCACAGCAAACAGTTGATTCAACAACAGGCGCGGTCTCGGCAGCACCGAGGGAACACTCGCCAGGGTCTGCACGAGAAACAGGTGGCCGCGCCCGAGTCGCTCGAAAAATCCGATGGTCGACTTGCCGAGGGCCTGAAAACCGTCAAGCATCAGGAATACAACCCCTTGCCCAGCAGATCATCCCTGAAATCGGGCGCCGGATAATGAAAGGCCACCGGCCCGTCAGGCAAGGCATTCAGAAACTGTTGCGACCATTGCGAGGCCGAGCGCCATAAATTTTCCGGTTTGCCATGGTCCACCACCTTACCTCCCGAGAGCAAGTACACATAGTCAGCAATCGCTGCTGTTTCCTGAACGTCATGCGACACCACGACACTGGTCAGGTTCAACACATCGTTGAGTTCGCGTATCAGCTTGACCAGCACGCCCATGCTGATCGGGTCCTGCCCGGTAAACGGCTCATCATAGAGAATCATTTTCGGGTCCAGCGCAATCGCCCTCGCCAGGGCTACCCGCCGGGCCATGCCACCGGACAATTGATTCGGCATCAGGGCGGCCGCACCACGCAAACCGACGGCCTGCAGCTTCATCAGCACCAGGTCGCGGATGAGCGCCTCCGGTAAGCGGGTATGTTCACGGATCGGGTAGGCGACATTTTCAAAAACCGATATATCCGTCAGCAACGCGCCACTCTGGAACAACATACCCATGGACCTGCGCAACCGGTAAAGATCCCTGCGATTCAGGGCCGGCACCTGTTCCCCGTAGACGAGGATTGAGCCGGATTGGGGTCGCAACTGGCCCCCGATCAGTTTCAGCAAGGTGGTCTTGCCGGTGCCGCTCGGCCCCATGATCGCGGTCACACAACCCGGCATAATGTCCAGATCAATGCCATCAAAGACCACACGGTCGCCATGCGCGAATCCGAGATTCCGAATCTGCACAACCGGGTCCTGCTTATTTTTACTGGCTTGCCGCATCTATCAACCCGCCGGGAAAGATTTACCTGCTGCCAAAACGTCCGCAGCTGCATTTGGCCCGCTCGCACCGACGTGTATGATAAAACACTTAGCCACCCGGCGTTGCATGGAAAGAATATTATTTATGTCCGAAAACCATATCAATTACTGCCAGCCAAGCTGCCATCAACGAGAATCGCGCCGTGCCCGCACCCGATCCCGGTTGACTGCCCATGTTGATTGAAATCCTGGCGGTTGCAGGCGGATTCGCCCTGCTTGCCTGGAGCGCCGACCGCTTTGTAGTTGGTGCCAGCGCGCTGGCATACAACCTGAATATATCCCCCCTGATCATCGGCCTGACAATCGTCAGCTTCGGCACCTCGGCACCGGAAATCCTGGTATCGGCGATAGCCTCCTTGCAGGGCAATACCGGGCTGGCGATCGGTAATGCCATTGGTTCGAACATCGCCAACACAACCCTGATCCTCGGGATTACGGCGCTGGCGGTGCCACTAAGCGTCAAGTCGAACATCCTGCACCGCGAGTTACCCATCCTTGTCCTGGTTGCGACGGTCGCCCTGCTGTTACTGCTCGATGGCATTCTCGGGCGCCTGGACGGTGTAATACTGTTGAGCGGTGTGGTAGTGATGATGCTCTGGATGATTAGCCTTGCCCGCAAGACACAGTCACAAAGCGATGCGATCGGTAACGAATTCGCCGCAGAGATCCCGACCGACATGGGCGTAGCAGATGCCTTGTTCTGGTTTGTAATCGGCGCATTACTTTTGCTGGTCAGCTCACGGATACTCGTCTGGGGGTCCGTTTCGATTGCGCAGAATCTGGGTATCAGTGACCTGCTAATCGGGCTCACCATCGTCGCCCTGGGCACCAGCCTGCCGGAACTGGCGGCTACCCTGATGAGCGCGATCAAAAAAGAACATGATATTGCCCTTGGCAATATCATCGGCTCCAATATTTTCAACCTGCTTGCCGTACTCGGCCTGCCGGGCCTTATTAATCCTGGCGTGATCGACCATGAGGTCCTGACTCGCGACTATCCGGTCATGTTCGCGGTCATCCTGATGATGTTCGTGATGGCATACGGCTTCCGTGGCCCGGGGCGCATCAATCGACTTGAAGGGGCCATCCTGGTGATTTGCTATGCCGCTTACCAGACCCTGCTATACTTCAACACCATCGGTGCACCGCCCCCGGGAATCCGCTGATAAAGCCTCGAATAAACAGTATAAACATCAAAACCTCTATAATACGAATCAGCATGAATGAGAAGAGACTGCAAGAGCTTGGACGCGCCGTAATAGATACCGAGGCACGTGCAATCAGCGGGCTGGCAACACAGGTCAACAAACCCTCTTTTATCGAGGCTTGCCGGCTGATGCTCGCCTGCAAGGGCCGTGTCGTCGTTATCGGTATGGGTAAATCCGGTCATATCGCCGGAAAGGTCGCCGCGACACTTGCCAGTACCGGAACGCCGGCATTTTTTGTACATCCCGGCGAGGCAAGCCATGGTGACCTCGGCATGATTACCGGTGCGGATGTCGTGCTGGCACTCTCCAATTCGGGCGAAACCAGCGAAATCATCATCATCCTGCCAATCATAAAACGGCTAAATGTGCCGCTGATAGCCTTGACCGGCAATCCTGAATCAACCCTTGCACAGGCTGCAAAAGCGCATATCGATGTGTCCGTCGTCAAGGAAGCCTGCCCGCTGGGGCTCGCACCAACCGCCAGCACCACGGCTGCACTTGCCATGGGCGATGCGCTGGCTGTTGCCATGCTGGAAACCCGCGGCTTTACAGAACAGGACTTTGCACGCTCTCATCCCGGTGGCTCACTCGGGCGCCGCTTGTTGCTGCTGATCGATGACCTGATGCATGTCGGTGATACCATGCCACGGGTAAATGCCGATACCCCGTTAAGTGCAGCACTGGTCGAGATGACCCGCAAGGGCCTGGGCATGACTGCCATCGTGGATGGTAATGACAAGCTGCTCGGCATTTTTACGGATGGCGATCTGAGGCGTACAATCGATAACAAGGTTGACCTGCATACTGCCCTGGTCCGGGATGTAATGACGCAGAACTGTATGACCATACACCCCGGTATGCTGGCGGCTGAGGCGCTGCAGATAATGGATAGTGCCAAGGTCAATGCATTGCCCGTCACGAATAAAGAAAACCGACTGGTAGGCGCGCTTAATATGCATGACCTGTTGCGCGCCGGTGTTGTCTAGCGGAACCCGGAAAACTCCAATATGAAAGATATATTCGATAAAGCGGCGGCTATTCGTTTACTGATTTTTGATGTGGATGGCGTCCTCACGGATGGCAGCCTGTCGATCGGTGACGACGGACAGGAATATAAAACCTTCAATTCACGTGATGGCCACGGCATCAAGATGCTGCAGAAGTACGGGGTCACCATCGCGATAATTACCGGGCGCACTTCCCGCGTGGTCGAACACCGCATGGAGAACCTGGGTATAACCCATGTCTACCAGGGGAAACTTGAGAAACTGCCGGCATTCGAGGAGCTGATAGCACAGCTCGGAATCTCTCCTGAAGAAACCGCCTATGTGGGTGATGATGTTGTTGACCTGCCGGTCATGCGTCGCGTCGGTCTTGCCATTGCCGTTCAGGACGCCCATGAACTGGTGCTCAAACACAGCCACTGGCAGACGCCCAGTGCGGGTGGCCGTGGTGCCGCACGCGATGTTTGCGAAATGCTGATGCAAGCCAGGGGGGTGCTCGAAGCTGAACTGGGTAGTTACCTGTGAGCACCAGGCAGACCATAATCATCATCCTGTTGTTCCTTGTTGTTGCCAGCGGCTGGTTTCTGCGCAATATGGAAAGCGGCAGCCCGGCTGCCACTGGGCAGCAGCGCGGGCCTGATATGTTTGCCGAACAGATAGATGTTACCGTCATGGATGATAATGGCCAGCCCGCTTACCGAATTACGGCCGATCGGCTGCAGCACTCCCCGGACAGCGAAATCTTCGATCTGACCCGGCCGGCTATCACCACGAAACACCCCCGCGCGGACAACTGGAATATTGCCTCCGAACGCGGACGAATGACTGAAAAAGGCGACCTGCTGTGGTTTTCGGGCGAAGTTAACATCCATCGCCGGGGCAGCAATGCATTGCACATACGAACCAGTGAAATCCTGGTTAAACCCGAAGAGGAATTGGCCGAAACAGATAGAGCGGTCACCGTTTCTGCGGCACTCTACGAAATTGATGCCATTGGTTTAAAAGCGGATTTCAGAAACAAGCTGCTGGAACTACGCTCCCGAGTACGTGGCACTATCCATGCGGCAAGCTAGTTTAATGCAGAAATTACTGCCGCAATTCGCCGCCCTGCTGTTGCTGTTCGCACCGCTAGCCAGCTGGGGGCAGGATAGCGACCGCTCTGAGCCGATATATATCGAGGCCGACCGGGCAATGCTTGACGAAAAGCAAGAGATAAGCGTCTATGATGGCAATGTTCAGTTACGCCAGGGCTCATTCATGCTGCAAGGCGAGAGCATGACGGTCTACCTGGCAAATAAACAGGTAGACAGAATCATACTGACCGGCAAGCCGGCGAGTATGCAACAACGCCGTGACGACAGGGACATCGATCAACATGCTGAAGCAGAGAGCATTGACTATAACACCCGCGATGAGCAAGTAATCCTGCTCGGTAGTGCGCGCATCTGGCAAGATGGTGAAGATGAATTCAGGAGCGAACGTATTATTTACAATCTGAAAGACAGTACCGTTAATGCGGGCGGCAAGGGCAGCAAAGACCGCGTGCATATTATCCTTCAGCCAAAAGTCGAAACACAAGGCAGCGAAGAAAAAACAAACAATGAGCCAACTCAGCGTAAATAATCTCGGCAAGAGTTATCACTCGCGGCGTGTTGTAGACGATGTCTCGATGACTATGGAAAGCGGCCAGGTTACTGGCTTGCTGGGTCCGAATGGTGCAGGAAAAACGACATGCTTCTACATGATCGTCGGCCTGATCCCCTGCGGTGAAGGCAGGATTGAAATTGACGGCATTGATCTGACTGGCCAGCCCATGCACACGCGCGCACTGCACGGGCTTGGCTATCTCCCGCAGGAACCTTCGGTATTCAGAAAACTGAGTGTGGCCGAAAACATCCTCGCCGTGCTCGAAATCCGTAAGGACCTTGGCAAGCAGGAACGCCAGGCAACTCTCGAATCACTGATGCACGAACTGCATATTGGCCACCTGGCTGAGCAGCCCGGCATGAGTCTCTCGGGTGGTGAGCGCCGCCGCGTCGAGATTGCACGCGCCCTCGCTGCCAACCCGCGTTTCATCCTGCTGGACGAGCCGTTTGCCGGTGTCGACCCGATTTCTGTCATTGATATCCAGCAGATCATCCTGCATTTGCGAGATCGCGGCATCGGCGTGCTGATTACCGACCATAATGTCAGGGAAACGCTGGGTATCTGTCACCACGCCTACATCCTCAATGACGGCAGGGTCATCGCCGCGGGGTCACCAAATGCCATACTCGCCAATCAGCAGGTCCGCGAGGTCTATCTGGGCAGCGAATTCAGGTTGTAATCCAATGATATACAAGGATACTTTTCATTTGGCATGGAAAATGCGATATTCTTGTTACAGGGGTTGGCAAGGTTTTCCGTTGCTCCTGAAAAACGACTCATGAAGCAGACTCTCCAACTTCGCATCGGTCAGCAACTGGCCATGACCCCCCAGCTGCAGCAGGCAATCCGCCTGTTGCAGCTCTCGACCCTGGAATTGACAAGCGAAGTACAGGAAGCTCTTGAATCCAACCCGATGCTGGAACAGGAAGATGGCGACAACAACTCGCCGGATGACAGCGGGAATAATACCGATAACAACACCGATAACAACACCGCTAACAATAGTAGCGAGAGCACGGCGGGAGCGGAAGGCAGCAGCGAAAACATCCCCGATGAGCTGCCGACAGACAGCAATTGGGATGATGTATTTGATACGGGAGCAAGTGCTTTCAGCGCACCTGATCAGGTCTCCAATCGAGACATTTATGAAACCTTCACTGTCAGCAGCGGGGGCATCCAGGGCCATCTCACCTGGCAACTTGAACTGACACACCTCTCGGAAACCGATGTGCAGATCGCCCGTACGATTATCGATTCTGTTGATGATTCCGGCTACCTTGCCGCCGACATCAATGAAATCCATGAGCAACTGGACAGGCGCCTGGACGTTGGTTTCGATGAAGTCGAGGCAGTACTTCATCGTATTCAGCAATTTGATCCAATCGGGGTTGCCGCACGTGACCTGCAGGAATGTCTGCAACTTCAACTGCAGCAATTCAAAACGGACACCGCGTGGCTCGCTGAGGCAAAGATACTGGTGAGAGATTATCTCGGGCTGCTAAGTCACCGCGATTTCAGCAAACTGGGCAGAAAAATGCAGCTGTCATCAGATGAACTGAGCAAGGTTATCCAATTCATACAGGCGCTGAATCCCCGGCCCGGCTCACAGTTCAATGAAACCGAACCTGAATATATTGTTCCGGACGTCTATGTCACCAAAAAAAACGGCAAATGGTCAGTCGATTTAAACACCGATTCAATACCGAAACTGCGCATCAATTCGCTGTATGCCAACATGGTCAAGCGCGGCAATGACAGCAAGGACAATACTTACCTGCGCGATAACCTGCAGGAAGCGCGCTGGTTCCTGAAAAGCCTGCAGAGCCGGCATGACACCCTGCTTAAGGTGGCCAACTGCATCGTCGAGCGCCAGCGTGGCTTCCTCGACTATGGCGAAGAGGCGATGAAGCCGCTGGTACTGCGCAGCATTGCCGAGGCAATCGAAATGCATGAATCGACGATATCGCGGGTCACGACCCGAAAATACATGCATACCCCGAGAGGTATTTTCGAATTCAAGTTCTTTTTCTCAAGCCACGTCTCTACAGAGGCCGGTGGCGAGTGTTCAGCGACGGCAATCAGGGCTATCATTAAGAAGCTGGTCGCCGCTGAGAACCCTGCCAAGCCTTTGAGCGACAACAAAATGGCGAATGTACTCGCAGAACAGGGCATCAATGTTGCCAGACGAACCATAGCCAAGTACAGGGAATCACTATCAATTTCCCCGTCAAATGAACGCAAACGCCTGGCATAGGCGGTAATCAGGAGGAACTTCACTATGCAATTGAGTCTGACCGGACACCACGTAGACCTCACCACTCCAATGCGCGATTACGTGAATAGCAAAATGGAGCGCCTTGAACGGCACTTTGATCATGTGACGGATATTCATGTCGTACTGAGTGTCGAAAAAACCAGGCACAAGGCAGAAGCGACCATGAATGTCAGTGGTGGCAAATTGTTTGCCGATTCCGTGGAAGCAGATATGTACGCGGCAATTGACTCCCTTGTCGACAAACTTGACCGGCAGGTCAAGAAACACAAGGAAAAACTCACCGACCATCACCGCAGCGAAGGGTCTATCAGCAGGGATTTGTAATAACTTACACAACAGCCTCGCTATCCTTTGTTTTATTACATAACACCATCATGAACATAACTGACTTACTCGCAGCAGATCGAATTGCCTGCAGCAATGAAGCTGGCAGCAAGAAGCGCATACTTCAGGACCTCGCGGCACTGTTGTCAGCAAGCATTCCTTTGTCAACGCAAAATGACATCTTTGACGCACTGGTTAGCCGTGAACGACTTGGCAGCACCGGCCTTGGCAAGGGAGTTGCCATACCGCATGGCAGGATGGCAACTCTCGCAACACCGGTATGCGCTTTCATCAAGCTTGACAAGCCCGTGGAATTTGATGCCACGGATGGCCAGCCTGTCGACCTGATCTTCGCCCTGCTGGTTCCGGAAGACTCCACGGAGGAACATCTGCAGGTACTGTCTACCATCGCAGAGATATTCAGTAATCCGGTTATTTGCGCTTCGCTGAGAGACTGCCACACCGGGCAATGCATTCTCGAACAGCTGTACCAATGGGAGAGCCAGCGAATTTCTGCATGAGTACTGCGCTCGAAATCCGCACCTTGTATAACAGCCAGTGCGAGAAACTGGGGCTCCGCTGGATATGCGGCGAACAACTCCAGCACCAGCTTGTGCATTCCATCAGCAATTCTCCTGCCGACGTATCCCTGGTCGGGCACCTTAACCTGATCAACCCGCAGCGCGTCCAGGTGCTTGGCGGCAAGGAACTTGAATACCTTGAAAGCCTGAAAAAGAATACCCGCAAGGACACGATTACCAGCCTGTTTACAGGGCAATCCACCCTGGTAATTTTTGCCAAGGAACTGGCAGTACCCGATGACCTGCAGCAGGCTGCAGAAGCAAACGGCATTCCCCTGCTCTCTTCAAAACTGCCGAGCGAGGAAATCATCCGCAACATGCAGTACTACCTGAGCAATTATTTTGCCGAAAAAATTACCCTGCATGGCGTCTTCATGGAGGTCATGGGTACCGGTGTTTTAATTACCGGCCATTCGAGTATCGGCAAAAGCGAACTGGCCCTGGAACTGCTGACCCGCGGTCACCGCCTGATCGCCGATGACGCGACTGAATTTGCCCGCACCGCACCGGACACCCTGAATGGAACATGCCCGGAAATGCTGCGCGACTTTCTTGAAGTCCGGGGACTTGGCATTCTCAACGTGCGCGCCATGTTCGGAGCCAGCTCGATCAAGCAAAGCCGCAATCTTCGGCTGATGATCGTGTTACAGGACATCGAAGACGCCGAGAAAATGGACCGGCTGCATGGCAGCAAGCGGATACGCACCATTCAGGATGTCGACATCCCCGAAATAACCCTGCCAGTGGCGCCGGGCAGAAACCTGGCTGTCCTGCTGGAAGTTGCAGTACGCAATCACATCCTCAACATGAAGGGTTACGACGCAAGCCAGGCATTTATCGACCGACAGAAACGACGCCTGGAAAATGCACACCAATGAACATGGTCATCATCAGTGGCTTGTCGGGATCCGGTAAAACGATCGCGCTGCATACTCTTGAGGATAACGGCTTCTACTGCATCGATAACCTCCCCGTCAGCCTGCTGGATAGCTTTGCCAGTGAAGTTCGCGATCAGCAGCTGGTAGCCGCTGACAACGTGGCCGTCAGTATTGATGCCCGCAACCATCCCGCACAGCTGAACCGTTTTGCCGAGATCATCGCGGATCTGGGAAACAGGGAAACATCATGCACAATCCTGTTCCTGCAAGCCGACGATGCAACCCTGCTGAAACGTTTCAGCGAAACACGGCGCAAGCATCCGCTTTCGGGTGTCGGTATCCCGCTCGCCGACGCCATTTGCGAAGAACGTAAACTGCTGGCACCGCTTGCCGCCAGTGCCGATCTGCTGATTGATACCAGCCATACCAATGTCCACCAGTTGCGTGACCTGGTTCGCGAGTGCCTGGGAAAAGACAATGTTGCCGAATTCTCGATACTGCTGCGCTCGTTTGGATACAAGCATGGCATCCCGGCTGACGCTGATTTTGTCTTCGATGCCCGCTGCCTGCCCAACCCGCACTGGCAGGACAACCTGCGCAACCTGACCGGGCTTGATAAAGATGTAATAATGTTTCTGGAAAGAGAAACAAGGGTGCAGGCATTGTATAATGACGTGAAACAATTTCTAACCAGCTGGATACCTTGCTTCAAGGCAGACTCGCGCAGTTACCTGAGCATCGCGATAGGCTGTACAGGTGGTCAACACCGCTCTGTGTACCTGGTTGAAAAACTGGCAAAAGACCTCGGCACCAGGGCGGAAGACGTCGTCGTCAGACACAGGGAACTTGAATGAAAACAGGCTTGCTACTCATCACACATGGGCGGATCGGACAGGACATGCTCGACACAACAACCGGCATCCTGGGAAAATGCCCGCTTTTGGCATCCGCGATAACCGTGCAGCAGGATTGCGACCCGGACCTTATGTTCGAAAAAGCCGGCAAGGCCTGCGCCGCACTGAACCAGGGTGACGGAGTACTGGTACTAACCGATCTGTATGGCAGCACTCCCAGCAACATCGCCACCCGCCTGATGGACAGCCATGCTGTCCGCGTCATATCAGGTGTCAATGTTCCCATGCTGCTGCGCATCATGAACTACCCGGAGCTGGGCCTTGATATGCTCGCTGAAAAAGCAGCAAGCGGCGCCCATGACGGTGTCATCATTACATCGCGGAAAGAGACCTCCTGAGATGCAGGAGCGCAGCGTTACCATCGTCAATAAACTCGGCCTGCATGCGCGTGCAGCCGCAAAACTGGTGACCATGGCATCGGGCTATTCAAGCGATGTCGATATAGCGAAGGAAGGCCAGAGCGTTAACGGCAAGAGTATAATGGGTGTGATGATGCTTGCGGCCTCAAAAGGCACAACGTTGCTGATCAGAACCCGTGGCAGTGATGAAGAGGAAGCAGCGGATAACCTCGAAAGACTGGTGGCGGAAAGATTCGGAGAACAAGAGTAAGAAGAAACTGTGTGGTAAAAAAATATGACACTGGCACTATCCGGTATTGGTGTATCCAGAGGCGTCGCCATCGGCAAGGCGCACCTCATCATGCGGGGTGGCGTTGATGTCTTTGAAATCAGAGTCCCCAAGGATGCCATCGAAGATGAAATAGCACGTTTTTTAAGCGCTGTCGCAACTGCCCGCCAACAACTGCAATCGATCCGCGAACGCATCCCGCATGACACCCATCCAGATATAGCGACCTTCATCGACACGCATCTGCTGATGCTTGACGACGCCACCCTGCTGGACACCCCGGTCGAGCACATGAGGAGATACGGCTGCAATGCCGAGTGGGCACTGAAACTGCAGCGTGATGCCGTCGTTGCGGTATTCGAGCAGATGGATGACCCCTACCTGCGTACCCGTCGCGATGATATCGATCATGTTATCAATCGCATTCAGAAATTATTGCTTGAGGACGGCCATGGTGAAGCGCACGCTGATGCCGACACACCGAAAAATGCTATTGTCCTGACAGATGATCTGACTCCGGCAGAGACGATCCTGCTGCAACACCAGGGCGTGATTGCCTTTGCCACGGAATTCGGCGGACCACTGTCGCATACCGCCATTCTTGCCCGCAGTATCGAGATTCCAGCCATAGTCGGGGCCCACGGCATACAACACTACATTCAGGACGGTGAGACCCTCATTCTCGACGGCATGCAGGGCCTGCTGATCGTTGCGCCTGATGAAGAAACACTGGCTCATTACCGTGATAAACAGTTAAAGGAACAGCGTCGTAACACCGAACTGGCGATACTGACGGGGCAACCGGCTGTCACCCTGGACAATGTTCCGGTTACGCTGATGGCAAACATAGAACTCGCTGATGATATCGAGGCCGTCAGCCGCGAGCAGGCCAGCGGCGTTGGTCTCTACCGCACCGAGTTTCTCTTCATGAATCGCAGCACACCACCCGATGAGGAAGAACAATACGCATGTTACACGGGAGTGATCGAGGCACTCAATGGCAAGCAGCTGACGATTCGCACGCTCGACATGGGCGCAGACAAGAAAATTGCCGGCAGCGGCAATCGTAGCTGCAGTAATCCGGCGCTTGGCTTGCGTGCGGTGCGTCTGTGCCTGAAGAATACGTCCCTGTTCAAGCCGCAGTTGCGTGCAATACTGAGGGCATCCGCGCATGGACCGGTACGCATGATGATACCCATGCTTTCAAATACACAGGAACTCCACCAGGTTCTTGCGCTTGTCAGTGAAATCAGGGACAGCCTGCAGCGCCAGAAGCTTGCATTCTCACCGGATATGATGATTGGCTGCATGATAGAGGTGCCGGCAGCCGCATTATCGGCGGCAGATTTCGCCCGCCAAATCGACTTCCTGTCGATAGGAACCAATGACCTCATTCAGTACACGCTGGCGATTGACCGCACCGATGACGAAGTCAACTACCTCTACGACCCGCTGCATCCGGCCGTATTGAGACTTATAAAAATGGTCATTGATGCCGGCAAGTCGGCAGGATTGCCGGTGGAAATGTGTGGCGAGATGGCTGGCGACCCGCGTTTTACCCGCCTGTTGCTGGGCATGGGCCTGACCGAGTTCAGCATGCAGCCGACGGCCTTGCAGGAGGTAAAACAGGCGATTAACAACAGCTCCATTTCACTGCTTACCCCGCTGGTTGATGAAATTCTCCACCATACCGATCCCGGCAGTATTCCTGCAGCCGTCGACATGCTCAATACCCCCGGCTAGGTCTGTGCCGCTGCCGGCCTGGGCACAGTTTTCATGCTGAAGAACACGAACATCGAAGCGACGCATGCCGACACCATGTTGCTGGCAATGACCACTTAAGTTATTCGGGTATGTGGTTATTCCGGGAAAGAAACGGGCGATAAATACTCAGCGGCCAGGATTCGTCCGGCTGGCATCCGGAATCCACTGTGAACCTGGCAGTTGCTTCGGTTGGGCCGGGGGCTGCCACCGGGGTTGCACAGGAATACGCTCAGTCCAGAAGCCACGCTTGTTGCGCCGGGCATCCAGTTCGGCGTCGGCGTATTTCGCCCGGTCCATCCTCGACTGTTCATACTGACGCTCAAGGTCGTGCCAGGCCAGGCCTGCCCTGAGCTGCTCAAGGTTCATGTCCCGGTTGCCCAGCAATACCTTGCCCGGGATCCGCTCGGAGCCATCACGCCTGGCATATTCCACGACCACGAACTTACCGGCAACAGCAGCAGCCAGGCGTTCCCTTGACGCCGACCCGAACGGCTGGCCATATTCCGGTGCAACGATGCCGATCAGGCTGATCCTGTGCTGGGTGTAATTCGCATCAACGACAACAAGCGTATCACCATCGGTGACGCGGACCACACGGCCCGTAAGAGTGCCCGCCTGAACAAGCCAGCTGGCAGTCAACAGGGCGACTAAAAGCAGGATGCGCACGGTGTAAGGATTCAGCCTGCGAACAGAGGGCACCAGAACACATGCTTTCCGGAACCTGAAGAAAACATATCCTGACACCCTTTGGTCCATTACCCCTGAACCTGCCAGCTGCCATCCGCCTGCCGGCAAGCCGTCCCGTAGACCTTGTCCCGTTTACCGCCAACCATGGCATCCACCGTATATTCACGGCAGGGGCCGCTATTGCTTTCGTAGGTACGCGTGGGCACAACGGTATACTGGTTGCCCGTATCAGGATTTCTCCAGGCGGTCGGCACACCGGTGCGCACCGTTTCCAGACTGTGTGCAGCCTTCAGGCGATCGGTATAATCCATGGACCTGCCGACAGAACCGCCGATCATGGAACCGGCCATGGTGCCCACGATAATGGCAGCCGTTCTACCATCCCCCTTCCCGACCTGCGACCCGAGGAGGCCGCCGAGTACACCACCGATGACCATTCCCCCCTGCTCATTGCGGCGGTTCTCGGCGCAGCCGGAGAAGACCAAAACCCCAAGCAGTACGACACTCAACAGATATTTGCTTTGCATAATACTACTCCTCATCAATTTACAGATACTCCACTGGCAAGTGTAGTAACAACTGCAACATAAGACATTGACATGCATCAAATCAGCTGCCTGGCTGTACAGGTGCGGCAGACATGACTCGCCCGTCAGGCGCCCGCGATCGTCATCTCACCCAGTAATACCGAGCCGCAGCGGGTGTTGCCGCGCAGATCAACATCCTTGCCGACGGCGACAATATCCATAAACATATCCTGCAGATTGCCGGCGACGGTGATTTCATCCACCGGGTACTGTATCTCACCGCCCTCGACCCAGAAGCCGGCCGCGCCACGGGAATAGTCACCGGTGAGGATATTCACACCGAAGCCGATCAACTCAGTGATCAGCAGGCCGCTGTCCATGCTGCGCAATAACCCTGGCAGGTCCATATCACCGGGATCGATCGTCAGGTTGCGCACACCACCCGCATTGGCAGTGGTCTGCATCCCGAGTTTGCGGGCCGCATAACTGTTCAGTACATAGCCTTCCAGCACACCGGCACGCACGATATCGCGCGCCCCGGTGGCAACACCCTCGCCATCGTAGGGCGCACTGCCGAGCGCCTTTTTCAGCAGCGGCTGTTCGTGGATATGGATAAAATGCGGGAATACCGGTTTGCCGAGGTGATCGAGCAGAAAGCTAGATTTGCGATAAAGGTTGCTGCCAGAGATTGCATTTATAAAATTTCCGAACAGGCTGGATGCGATCTCGGCTGCAAATATAACCGGTGCCTTGCGGGTTGTCAGGCGCCGTGTTCCCAGTCGCCGGGCAGTGCGCTCGCCACTGATGCGGCCGATGTTTGCCGCGGAATCCAGGTCGGCCGGGTCACGGGCTGCATCGGACCAGTAATCTCGCTGCATTTCGTCGCCCTGCCTGCCGACGACGCTGCAACTGATGCTGTGATAACTGCTCAGGTAGCCACCAAGAAAGCCGTTACTGGTGGCCTTCACACGCATGCCGGTATTGCTGGATACGCTGGCGCCTTCAGAGTTTTCTATGCGCGCATCAACATCACGGGCAGCAGATTCGCACTCCCTGGCAATCTCGATCGCCTGCTCGGCACTGATGTCCCAGGGATGATAGAGATCCAGGTCGGGGATCACTTTTGCCAGGCGGCTGGCATCGGCGAGGCCGGCACATTCATCCTTGCTGGTGTAGCGTGCAATATCACAGGCTGCCTTCACGGTAGCTGCCACGCTTGGCGGTGCAAAATCTGCGGTACTTGCCGAACCCTTGCGCTGGTCGAAATACACGGTCAGCCCCAGCGCCCGGTCACGGTTGTACTCAAGTGTTTCGGTTTCACCAAGACGCACGGTTACGGACAGGCCGACATCGATACTGACAGCGGCTTCCACGCCGTCTGCACCATGACCTGTCGCCTGGCGGATGACATCGTGCACCAGTTCCTCCAGCTGCGACTGTTCATGAAACGGTGATCGGTCCTCTGTAGGCTGTAAATCAGACATTTCTGCTCCCCGGGAAAGAATCAACGGATTCTACCGTTCACGCAGGTAGCGGACAAATCATTCTCAAGCCGTTATCCTGTCAGGCGGTATTATTCAGGTTAGAGACAATGACCGATACAAAAGCCGGCGAAACTGACGAATCCGGGCTGCTCAGCAAGTCACAGCGCAAGCGCGACATGCAGGCCCTGAAGAACCTTGGCTGGCGGCTGCTTGAATTCAGTGACGATGCACTCAGGCAGCTGGCAATGCCGGAGACCCTGCTGGATGCCATAAGAACGGCCAAACGGATCAAGTCCCACGGGGC
>JBATIF010000220.1:0-12190 GCA_049667605.1 Gammaproteobacteria bacterium | reverse complement strand
GTTATGTGCTGGTTACCTTCAGCAAATCCCGCATGAAAGACTTCGTGCGCAGGTCAGTGCAGGCAATTACCGCCACCACCCTGATGATAATCGCCCTTGGTGTCGGTATGGCATTCGCGCTTGGACGACGTATTACCCTTCCCATCAATGAACTGGTCGACGCAAGTCGTGCCATGGGTAAGGGTGAATACTCATTCAGATTCAAGGAGCGGCGGCATGATGAACTGGGCCTGTTGATGAATTCCTTTAACGACATGGCGGCAGGCATGCTGGAGAAATCACAGGTACAGAATGCCCTGTCGCGCTATGTCTCACCGGGTGTAGCCCGCCAGATCCTCTCCAACCTGAACACTGTTGAACTCGGCAGCAAAAAGATTGACGCTACAGTACTGTTTGCCGATATCGCCGGGTTTACGGAAATTGCAGAAAAAACCAGTCCGGATTCACTGGTCAACATGCTGAATGAGTATTTCTCGCTGATTACATGTGCCTGCGAGATCAACTACGGCATGGTTGATAAATACATGGGCGATGGCGTGATGCTGGTTTTCGGCGCACCGGAACCGGATGAAGATCATGTCATTAATGCCATATGCTGTGCCCTGCTCGCCCAGCGACTGATCGCGTATGAGAGTGAAAAACGTGAACAACGCGGCGAGTTCCCCGTCAAGTTCAAGATCGGAATGAATACAGGATTCATGCTGGCCGGAAACATGGGCTCGAAAAAACGCATGGAATACACTGTTGTTGGTGACGTGGTGAACATGGCATCCAGGCTTTGCGGCATAACGAATGGCGGTCAAATTGTCATGTCACGCTCGATGTACATGTATGACGGCGTCAAGGAACGAATTATTGCCGGCGAGTACCAGTCAATCCAGTTACGGGGTATCAGCGAGTATCTCTCCACCTATCTGCTTGAGGGACTGACGGCCGACTTCCAGGTAATCCTCGATGAACAGTTTGAACAGGCACTGCAGATCATGGGACAAAAATTTGAAAAGGCTTAATCCTGGCTTTGCTGCTGCCAACGCGGCGCACCACAGCAAGGAACCAGGGAAGCAGGTGCAGGAAAACCAGTCAGGGGAATCGTGCGTGGCCGGGAACTAGTGCGTTTTAACGCCTGATCACCTCTACCCGGTCTACTTTCTGATAACCTCGAGCCAGCTTGCGCCCGCGCCGCCCGCGTTCACCGGCAAATTCATCGACCTCGTCCGCCTTCATGGTCTTGTGCTTCTTGCCGGCATAAATGGTGAGCTTCTCGCCATCCTGGATGCAGTCAATGATCCTGACATACTCTTCGCGGGTTTTCAGTTTTGCAGACGGGATATTGATGATCCTGTTGCCCTTGCCACGGGACAGCTGGGGGACATCCGCCAGCGGGATTACCAGCATGTGGCCTTCGGTTGATATCGCCACAATCCAGTCGTCCTGCAGGCTGCGCACCGCCACCGGCGGCAATACCCTTGCACCCTTCGGGACAGATAGTGTTGACTTGCCGGCCTTGTTGCGCGTGTACATGTCACCAAGCTTTACAACAAAACCGTAACCCGAATCACTCGCAAGCAAATACAACTGCTCGGGCTTGCCGGCCATCACACCGGCAAAGCGCGCACCATCGGCCGGTTTTAAACGTCCACTCAGGGGTTCACCCTGGCCTCTTGCCGATGGCAGCGTATGCGCGGGTACTGCATAGGTTTTGCCGGTAGAGTCGATAAATACCGCCAATTCATTGCTGCGTCCCTGCGCTGCTGCTGCAAATTCATCACCGGCCTTGTAGCTCATCTCTGCGGCATTGATATCGTGACCCCTGGCAACACGCACCCAGCCGTTCTTTGACAGTATGATTGTCACCGGCTCGCTTGGCACCAGCGTGTTCTCATCCATGACCTGTGCCTGTTCACGCTCGACCAGTTTTGAGCGCCGTTGATCACCGAACTTTTCTGCGTCGGCCCTGATCTCGCTCTTGATCAACGTCTTCAACCTTGCTTCCGAAGACAGGAGTTTCTGCAAGGCATCACGCTCTTTCGCGAGTTCCTGTTGCTCGCCGGTGATCTTCATTTCCTCGAGACGCGCAAGCTGACGCAGGCGGGTGTCGAGAATGTAATCCGCCTGTTCTTCCGACAGCTTGAAGCGCTTCATCAGGGCCGGCTTCGGCTTGTCTTCCTCGCGGATAATCCTGATGACTTCATCCAGATTGAGAAATGCGATCAACAGGCCCTCGAGCAGGTGCAGGCGGGTATTAACCTTCTCCAGGCGGTGCTCGATGCGGCGCCTGACGGTGCTCGTCCTGAATTCAAGCCATTCCTTCAGAAGTCCTCGCAAGTCATTGATTTTAGGCTTACCATCCAGGCCGATAATATTGAGATTGATGCGCGCACTGCGCTCCAGGTCGGTGCTCGCGAACAGATGCGACATCAGCGCCGCGGTATCGACGCGGTTAGAGCGCGGCACGATCACCAGGCGCGTCGGGTTCTCATGATCGGACTCATCGCGCAGGTCTTCCACCATGGGAAGTTTTCTGGCAATCATTTGTGCGGCAATCTGCTCGAGCACCTTTCCACCCGATGTCTGGAAGGGTAATTCTGTTACAACTATTTCACCCTGCTCGATTTCGTAGCAGGCGCGCATGCGCACGCTGCCGCGCCCGGTCGAGTAGGCCTCCAGCAGTTCTGCCTGCGGGGTAATGATTTCTGCGCCTGTCGGAAAATCCGGTGCCTTTATGATCTTGCACAGATCAGCCGTTGTACTCTTCGGCTTGTCGAGTAACAGGATGACTGCCTCGGCAACCTCTTTGAGATTATGCGGCGGGATGTCCGTGGCCATGCCAACGGCAATACCGGTTGCGCCGTTCAACAACACGGCAGGCAGACGCGCGGGCAGCTGCTTCGGTTCTTCCAGTGTTCCGTCAAAGTTCGGGGCCCAGTCAACCGTTCCCTGCCCCAGTTCTGATAACAGCACCGCGGCAAACGGGGTTAGCCGCGCCTCGGTGTAACGCATGGCGGCGAATGATTTCGGGTCATCCGGCGAACCCCAGTTACCCTGGCCGTCAATCAGCGGATATCGGCAGGTGAAAGGTTGTGCGAGGTGCACCATCGCCTCGTAACAGGCAGAGTCGCCATGCGGATGAAACTTGCCGAGTACATCACCAACCGTGCGTGCAGACTTCTTGTGCTTTGCACCAGCCAGCAGGCCAAGTTCGGACATGGCATAAACGATGCGCCGCTGCACAGGCTTGAGTCCGTCACCGATATGCGGCAAGGCACGATCAAGAATGACGTACATGGAATAATCCAGGTAGGCCTTCTCGGTAAAGGTCTTCAACGGCAACTGTTCGATGCCTTCGTAATCCAGCTCAACGGTTTTCATAGGGAAGTACCTGTCCGGAATTCATTCAAAAAAACAATGCCTCGCGCAAAGACGCAAAGGCGCGAAGGAAAAAACAAAAGCCCCTGCCATAGAGATTAAAGAGTACACAGAGCATTTAAGATGAATTTTATTTGTTTGCGCATTTACGCCTTTGCGGCTTTGCGCGAGTAATTTCTTTGTCTATGCAAGCACACTGTGTATACATTCTCCCAGCCAGTCTTATATGACCGCCATATTTCCTTTTGATTCCAGCCAGTTACGCCGGTCCGGGGCGCGCTTGCGGGCAAGCAGCATGTCCATCAGTTTGTGGGCATCGTCGTTGCTGTCGATGGTCAACTGCACCAGGCGGCGCGTGTCCGGGGCGATGGTGGTTTCACGCAATTGCATCGGGTTCATCTCGCCAAGGCCCTTGAAACGCTGTACCGTGACTTTCCCCTTGATCTTTTCTGCCGCAATCCGGTCGAGCATGCCCTGTTTCTCGGCATCATCCAGTGCATAGAACACCTGTTTGCCAGCATCGATGCGGTACAGCGGCGGCATGGCAACATACACATGACCCGCCTGAACCAGTGTATGGAAATGCCTGAGAAACAACGCGCACAACAGGGTCGCAATATGCAGCCCGTCCGAGTCGGCGTCGGCGAGGATGCAGACCTTGCTATAGCGCAGCTTGCGCAGGTCATTCGATCCGGGCTCAACGCCGATGGCAACGGAAATATCATGGACTTCCTGTGAAGCCAGCACCTCGGCAGAATCTACCTCCCAGGTATTCAGTATCTTGCCGCGCAGCGGCATGATGGCCTGGAAGATACGGTCACGCGCCTGCTTGGCCGAGCCACCGGCCGAATCACCCTCTACCAGGAACAGTTCGCTGCGCTCGTTGTCTGTCGAGGTGCAGTCCGCCAGCTTGCCCGGCAATGCCGGGCCGGAAGTGATTTTCTTGCGCACCACCTTCTTGCCGGCGCGCTGGCGCGTCTGCGCATTTTCAATTGCCAGCCATGCAATGCGTTCGCCGATTTCCGTATGATGGTTCAACCACAGACCAAATGAATCCTTGACCACGCCGGAAACAAACGCCGCACATTCACGTGATGAAAGCCGTTCCTTGGTCTGTCCGCTGAACTGCGGATCATGCAGCTTGACGGAGAGGATATAACTGCAGTTATCCCAGACATCTTCCGGGCTGAGCCTTACACCACGCGGCAACAGATTCCTGAATTCACAGAATTCGCGCACCGCTTCCGTCAGGCCCATGCGCAGACCGTTGACATGCGTGCCTCCCTGAACGGTTGGAATCAGGTTGACATAACTCTCTGCAACCGGGTCACCTCCCTCGGGCAACCACGCCAGTGCCCACTCCGCAGCCTCATTATTGCCCTCCATCCTGCCGATAAACGGCGCTTCCGGCAGTATCGGGGTATCACCCAGTTCGCTGGCCATGTAGTCAAGCAGTCCATCCGCATAACACCACTCGAGCTTCTCGTCACCGGCCTCGACATGCAGCCTTACCTGCAAGCCCGGACAGAGGACCGCCTTGGCACGGAGGATATGTTTCAGGCGCGGCAGTGAATATTTTACGGAATCGAAATACTTCGGATCCGGCCAGAAGCGCAGCGTGGTGCCGCTGTTCTGCTTGCCAACCGTACCGACTTCTTCAAGCGCTGAGACGCGTTCGCCATCGGCAAACGCCATATTGTATTCCTTGCCGCCGCGCCGCACCCAGACTTCAAGGTGTTTTGACAGGGCATTTACGACCGATATGCCAACGCCATGCAAACCGCCGGAGAATTTATAATTTTTTGCAGAAAATTTTCCTCCGGAATGCAAGCGTGTGAGGATGACCTCGACGCCGGGTATCCCCTCCTCCGGATGCAGATCCACCGGCATGCCGCGGCCATCGTCACGCACCTCCAGTGAACCATCCTTGAAAAGCTTCACGTCTATGCGGGATGCGTGGCCGGCGATGGCCTCATCAACGCTGTTGTCGATGACTTCCTGCGCGAGGTGGTTGGGACGCGTGGTATCGGTGTACATACCCGGCCGCTTGCGCACCGGGTCCAGGCCGCTCAGTACCTCGATTGCCGCAGCGTCGTAATTACCAGCCATTAGCGCTGCACCAACTGACCGGGCTCAAGCCGTTCATTCCTCATACCCGTAATCCGATGAGCGGATTTTTTCGACAATCTGACGGGGATCACTCCAGGGCTTGACCTGGTTACACATGTAGTCATTGTAAAATACACCTCGGTACTGGTTAATGCCGCGCCCGCCCAGCGGCAACCAGGGCCCGTCCGCCAGTTCCCGCCACTCACCCGCGTTGCCATAGGCATAACGCCGGTATCTGTTTTTCCCGCAATGCAGGCCTTCATTGACAATATTCCATACACCGGTTGAGGAAATAATGACCACGGTGTAGCGCACCACCGAGTCTTTCCCCGAGCGTACGGAAAGCGGGTCGATGTAGAGTTTGTATGGCCCGCCTGTACTGATATTAACTTCCAGCAAATTATCCCTTAGCGGGTAGGCAGGTAATCCGGCTTGCTGCTCTTTCCGGGGTTCGGCGGGCAGCATGTATTGCGGTGTCCAGTCCGGGGAATCTTCAGCATCGCTGGCAATGCAGGGCTGCAGCGTCATCAGCAGGCCCGCGGTAAGAAGGTTGTTAAAGGTTTTATTGCAGGTGAGTCCGGTTTTCATGGGTAGCGCAGTTTACCGCGCCGCACACGCCAAAGCGACCCTGATATCAGCTTACAGAGTGTTACAGGACAGCATACAAATTACTCAAGATCGGCCAGCAAGGCGTCACGTATCGGTGCAACAACCGGGGCCACCTCGTGCGAGTAGTTGGGATGCGCGACCCCCATGCTCAGGGAGGCCCCCGCCTTCAGTGCAGCAACCATGCCGCCGTCAAGCTCGAAGCGCAGGAAGTGGACGGCAGAGGTCTTTCCTGCAGTTTCACGATCCATATCCTCATCGGCAATCGCATACACCGGTTCACAGCCATCAACACGCACCCAGAGCATGTCCTCGATCCCGACCAGCCCGGCCAGCAGGTCCTTGCGACGCGCCACATCCGGCTCTTCGATCATGAAGGTCGCCTTCCAGTTGCTGCCTTCCGGAATCAGCGGATTGTAGGCGTTCAACTCTTCCTCGATGGCGGCGGACTCGAAGATTCGTTCGATGCGGAGCATCTCCTGGATCTGATACTGAATGGTCCGGCGGTCTTCAAAGTAGAGTGTTGCGGACGGCCCGACATGAACCTTGCGGTTTTTTTTATGAGCCAGAACCCGTTTGCGGATAACGTCCCTGTTCTCGGCATATTGTTCCAGTGAATAGAGGTCCTTGCGTGTCAGCTTGTCCATGGTATTTATACTCCGTATGCCATGCGCAGCAGCGTCAATGGATGCAGCGGCTTACTCCCGTCAGCCAGCCCGTTGCTGATTTGATGGCCGGCCATCGGGCAATCGCTGCTGTAGTGATCCGCCCCGGATTTCTGCACCCGGCCGACTACCGGCTTGCAAATTTTCATGGATGTCTCGTGAAATTCGCTTTTAACCGCATAGGTTCCATCGTGACCGGAACAGCGTTCAATGGGTTCGACACTGGTATCCGGTATCAACTCAAGGAGATCACGGGTTTTCATGCCGATATTCTGCACCCGCAGATGACAGGCAACATGCCAGGCGATCTTGCCAAGCGGTTGCTTGAAGTCAGTTTTCAGCTTTTCATGTTTGTGGCGCAGCATCAGGTATTCAAACGGGTCAAAAATCGCGTCTTTCACCTTTAACACATCGGCATCGCCGGGAAACATCAACGGCAATTCCTGCTTGAACATCAGCACACAGGAAGGCACGGGGGCCACGATGTCCCAGCCATCATCGACCAGCCTGGCCAGCTCCGGGATGTTGGTATCACGCGCCGCCTTCACGGCATCCAGGTCCCCGAGTTCCAGTTTCGGCATCCCGCAGCAGCTTTCCTTGTCAGTCAGCGTCACCGGGATTTCGTTGTGCGCAAAAATCGCCGCAAGGTCCTGGCCGATCCCCGGCTCGTTGTAGTTTCCATAACAGGTAGCAAACAGCACAACTTTGCCGCGGGTCGGACCTGCCGGCTCGCCCGTTATCCCGGCCTGGTCAGTCTTGCCCAAACGTTTGCGCAAGCTGCGCGAATTGTATTCGGGTAAAACCGCATCCGGATGAACAGCCAGCGTCTTCTCCAGCAGTTTGCGTCCCAGCTTGCTCCGGTTCGAGGCATTCACCACCTGTGAGACAATTGGAATACCGGCAAGCTTGCCAACAGTATCCGTGGACGTCAGCACCCGGTCTCGAAAACGCGGCTTGCCGTTTTTGAATTTAACAGCCTTGGCCCGCAGCATGAGATGGGGGAAATCGACATTCCATTCGTGCGGCGGTACATAGGGGCACTTGGTCATGTAGCACATGTCACACAGGTAGCAGTGATCAACGACCTTCCAGTAGACCTCCCGTGCGACACCATCGAGCTCCATGGTGTCGGATTCATCGATGGCGTCAAACAGGGTAGGAAATGCATTGCACAGGCTGAAACAGCGGCGGCATCCATGGCAGATGTCGTAGACTCTTTCGAGCTCCTTGAACAGGTCCTGTTCCTCGTAAAAAGACGGGGTGGTCCAGTCGAGCGGGTGGCGTATCGGCGCCTGCAGACTTCCTTCCCTGCTGCCTTCAGTGTTTGATGCCATTACTGTCGTTTCCGGTTAGTGGAGATCAACAGGAAAGGGCCGGATAAACCGGCCCTTTTTTGTGGACTTGATCAACCCTAGTTGTCGAGGTTATCCAGCGCCTTTTGAAAACGGTTCGCATGCGAACGTTCTGCCTTGGCGAGGGTTTCAAACCAGTCTGCAATCTCGTCAAAGTTTTCATCACGCGCCGACTTGGCCATGCCCGGGTACATGTCAGTGTACTCATGTGTTTCACCGGCAATGGCGGCTTTCAGGTTGCTGTCGGTAGGACCGATCGGTAAACCGGTTGCCGGATCACCAACCTGCTCCAGGTATTCCAGGTGACCATGCGCATGTCCTGTCTCGCCTTCCGCGGTGGAACGAAACACTGCAGCAACATCGTTGTAGCCTTCGACATCAGCCTTGGCGGCAAAATACAGATAACGGCGGTTAGCCTGGGATTCACCGGCAAACGCGTCCTTCAGATTCTGTTCAGTTGTGCTGCCTTTCAGATCCATAATTGATACCTCGTGTGTCAATGGGTTATAGCGGGAACTTGGTTCTTATACATTTAGAACGTGTCTAAATTTTAGCCGGGGAAGTCGTGGCCGTCAACCATGTTCTTCCTGGGAAAAGACGGCCTCTGAATTGACCCTTCTTGCCCGAGTGGAGTAAGTTAAGCGGATTATCAGGAAGATACAAGCAATGGCAAAAAAAAGCACAGAATCACCCGGTTTCGAGCAGTCCCTGAAAGAGCTCGAAACCCTGGTTGAAAAAATGGAACAGGGCGAACTCAGCCTGGAAGACTCGCTCAGCCACTTTGAACGTGGCGTACAACTGTCACGCGCCTGTCAAAAGGCACTTAAAGAAGCCGAACAGAAGGTTGAAATCCTGATGCAAAAAAACGGTCAGGACGAGATCACTGCGTTCGACAGTGAAGACAACTGAACCGCAACTGGCAGCGTTCATGGCGCAATGCCACAAACGCCTGGATAAACACCTGGACGAACTGCTGCCGGCGGCACTGAGACACCCTGCCCACCTGCATGAGGCCATGCGCTACGCGGTGCTGAGTGAAGGCAAACGCATTCGCCCGACACTGGTGTATGCCGGTGGCCTTGCCGTCGGCGCGCAGCAGGAAACCCTTGATGTGCCCGCCTGCGCAATCGAATTTATCCATGCCTATTCCCTGGTGCATGATGACCTGCCGGCCATGGATAATGATGACCTGCGTCGCGGCAGGCTCAGTTGTCACCGTGCCTTTGATGAAGCCACGGCCATTCTTGCCGGTGATGCGCTGCAATCGCTGGCCTTCCAGGTGCTCGCGAACAACACCGGGGCCAATGTCAGCGACACTACGCGGCTGAAGATGATCAGTACACTGGCACTCGCCTCCGGCTCCCGCGGCATGGCTGGCGGGCAGGCGATCGACCTGGCTGCAACAGGGCGCTCGCAAAATATTGCCGAGCTCGAAGATATGCACATTCACAAGACCGGAGCCTTGATTCGCGCCAGCCTGGTGCTCGGTGCATTGAATGCAGAGAACAGCGACAGCAAAGAACTGGAAAAACTCGACCATTATGCAAAATGCATCGGCCTGGCGTTCCAGATACGCGACGATATCCTCGATGTCGAGGGTGAAGCCGCTACCCTGGGAAAGAACCCGGGTGTCGACCAATCCGCTGAAAAATCGACCTACCCGGCCCTGATTGGACTGGATGCCGCACGCCAGCGCACCGCAGAACTGCATGCCGAGGCCATGGACAGCCTCTCCGGATTTGATGCCAGGGCCGACCCGCTGCGCTGGATTTCGCTGTATATCATTGAAAGAAATAGATAAATACTCAGCTCTGTGAGCACCCTCAATTGCACGGCCCGTGGCAATGGGGTAATATCCTACTATTCCACTCAGGAATTATTACGCGACACCCGCGAAGCAGTCGCTACCTCTTCGGGCATGTAGGCAGGCCTGGAACCGGCAGGTAGGGTGGTTATAGAAATCAAGGCCGTTCTGACATTAACCTGGACAGAGACTGATGAAAGCAAGCGAAATGGCACACAAGGCCGAAGCATCCATTGCCGATGTGCAAAACAGCGCCGATACACGGCGGATACCCATCGACAAGGTGGGGATCAAGGATATTCGTCACCCGGTACGCGTGAAAGACCGCGCCGGCGGCGAACAGCACACCATTGCCAACTTCAACATGTACGTCAACCTGCCGCACAACTTCAAGGGCACGCACATGTCGCGCTTCGTCGAGATTCTCAATCTCCATGAACGCGAAATCACGGTGGATTCATTCAAGGAAATGCTCAGTGAAATGACCGATCGCCTGGAGGCTGATTCAGGTCATATCGAGATGAGCTTCAGTTATTTCATCAACAAGGCAGCACCGGTTTCAGGTGTTGAAAGCCTGCTGGACTACGAAGTCAGCCTGATTGGCGAATTCAGCGATGGTAAACCGACAATGAATGTTAAGGTTGTCGTCCCGGTCACCAGCCTCTGCCCCTGCTCGAAAAAGATTTCCGACTACGGTGCACACAACCAGCGCTCACATGTCACCATCAACGCGGAAACACACGGTTTTGTCTGGATCGAAGACCTGATCGACCTTGTCGAGGAAGAGGCTTCCTGTGAGCTCTATGGCCTGTTGAAACGCCCGGATGAGAAGTATGTCACCGAGAAGGCTTATGACAATCCGAAGTTTGTTGAAGACATGGTGCGCGACATCGCCACCCGCCTCAATAATGATGACCGTATCACTTCATATACTGTGGAATCCGAAAACTTCGAGTCCATTCACAACCATTCAGCCTACGCCCTGATCGAGCACACCAAAGAACCCGGCTGATTAACCTGCCGCAGGTCTACCTGATTCTGTAGGAGCGAGCGCCAGCTCGCGAACAACCCCCCTAACACCTCGCCAGCTTGCGCTGGCTCCTACAATTTATCGAGGTTCGGACACTCTGTAGGAGCGAGCACCAGCTCGCGAATATCCTGCTAGTATTTCTGGCGCAAGGTCATCAAACGACCCGCGTTACTCATCTCCAGCCGCCCGAGGTAACTCATGCCCAGCAGGGCCTGTTCAGGCTGGGCGCCTTCGAGCACCACAGCCCCGACGTTTTGCACCTCGAGATCACCCAGCTTGACACTATCGAGGACGACTCCCCAGGCACGTTCAATACCCGAGGCGGTGGTAACCGTCGTCGGCCTGCCAACCACGCGAAAGTCAATGCCCAGGCGCCGGGCCTCGGCGGCATTGAGAGAAAGCAGTGTGGCGCCGGTATCGACCAGGAATGAAACCGTCAGGCCATTAATGCTGCCCACCGTGGTATACATCCCCCGGTTGTTGCGCGAGATATGAAATTCCTTTGCACCGGGTATTTTCTTGCTTGCGGTGATGCGTCCGTCCAGCCGCGCCTTGACCACTTTACCGTCAATTTCGAGATCCGCAGACTCACTGTCTGCCGCAAGCAGCCTGACGCCTTCCGGCGTGCTCTGCCCCACCTTCAGAAGATGCCGTTTGCCATTGATGACAACCACGGCACGTTCGCTGAACAGGCCGACAACACGCACATCCGTGCCGGCCTGCACGGATAAATTCAACCCGCCAAGCCACAGCACCAGGAGCGTGCAGAAAATTCTGGATAATGCCATCATCTACCACCTATCGGCCGTCGAGCCCTGATTATGAAACCTCTGCATATATTTCGCCACATTGGCTGTGAAGGCCCCGGATACCTGTCCGAGGTACTGGCACGTGAACAGGTCCCCTTCAGGCTGATAGCCATCGACCAGGGTGAAGCCTTGCCGGGACATATCGATGACTGCTCCGGCCTGGTCTTCATGGGTGGCTCGATGAGCGTCAACGACCCGCTGCCCTGGATCGAACAGGAACTGGCCCTGATCCGCATGGCGCAGGCAGTGGACATGCCGGTGCTTGGACATTGCCTTGGTGGCCAGCTGATCAGCAAGGCGCTGGGTGGCGAGGTGACAAAAATCCCGCTCAAGGAAATCGGCTGGTACCCGGTTCGCATATGTGACAACCCAACGGCACAACACTGGCTCGGCGAACTGCCGGATGAAGCCACGCTGTTTCACTGGCATGGCGAGACCTTTTCCATACC
>JBATIF010000219.1:0-38654 GCA_049667605.1 Gammaproteobacteria bacterium | reverse complement strand
GTATGTTGCCGGACGCAGCCGGCCGGACCTGGTGGCACCTTTTGTGAACACCAGCAGTTCGACCCCGGTCATTGCCGCGGCTGCCGCCCTGCTGGTAGACATTGGCCACAGCACGGCGTTGCTGTCGACAGACCCGCAACAGACTTCAACGATGAATCGGGCAGGGAACACGATCTACAATGCAGAACGCTCCGAAGTCGTGAAAGCCGTTTTAATGGCCGGAGCAGACCGGGTGACCGACAACACGACCAATCCCGATCCCGCGACCCCCATTAACATAAGTGATTACCGCGTTGATCCGGCGTACCAGTCAACCAATGGTCTTGATATCCGTTATGGTGCCGGACAACTGAACATTTACAACAGCTTCCACATCCTCAGCGCCGGCGAGCAAAACAGTGCTGAAGACTATAGCCTGGGTGGTGGCGCAATCGGCTCGTACGGCTTCGACTATGACCCTTCCTTCGGCGGCAGCGCCGGCAGCAATTCGACGGGGTCATACGCCTTTTCAACCGGCGCCAACCCGGTCATGCTGACGGCTACACTTGCCTGGAACATCAAGATTGCTGACAGCAATTTTCCAGGCACGGCCACGCTCCATAACATGGATCTTCGATTGTATGACGGTACCGGCAGCGGCCATGCACTTGTGGCGGAGTCTGTGAGCACCATTGAGAATACCGAGAATCTCTGGATACAGCTGGACGCCGGCAGGGACTACCTGCTGGAAGTCAAGCCAAAGGCCGGACAGGCTCCATTTAGCTGGGATTATGCCCTCGCCTGGCAAATGACCGTGCTGGTGGATACCGACAGTGACGGCATCCCGGACAACATCGACATGGATGACGACAACGATGGCCTGACAGATGCTGACGAGGCCACGTACGGGACCAATCCCTTGCTTGCCGACTCCGATAGCGATGGTTTCGACGACGCCATGGAAATCACCTATGGCAGTGATCCCTTGCTTGGCAGTGACACGCCGGCTGGCAACTACGTCAATAACGGTGACATCAACATCGACGGCAAGGTGGATGCGGCGGATTTATTGCTCGCGACCCGCATCGTACTCGGCCGGCTTGTGCCGACCAGCGAGCAGCGGGTACGCGCCGACATGGTGCCGGACAACCAGATCAATGCCGGTGACCTGGTCAGAATCCAGCGGCTGGCGCTGGGTTTGTAGCTAGTACATGCAGACATCCTGCATCAGGCACACGCCGGGGAATCCATCAGCACGGTCACACCATTGCGGGCAGTTATTTCCGCAACCGGCAGTGCCGCACCGGCCCGCCATTGCTGCAGGGCGTCGCGCTTTCCGGCACCGGTCACCAGCACCAGCACGTCATGCGCATCACTCAACGACTCACGGCTGAGACTGACGCGATCATCGGGCGGTTTGGGGGCGTCATGTACCGCATGCACCGCTTCATCCGGCGGGTGTATCTGGCCAGGAAACAGGCTGGCGGTGTGACCGTCTTCGCCCATGCCCAGCAGCACCAGGTCAAATGGACGCGCCGTACTGACCAGCGCTGCATAGGCCTGTGCCGCGGCCACGGCACCCAGTTCGGCCGGGATGGGATGCACATTATCCGGGTGGATGGCGACCTGTTCCAGCCAGGCAGCGGCCGCCATGACGCTGTTGCGTTCCGGGTCATCGGCAGGCAGGCAACGCTCGTCACCGAAGTAAATCTGCCAGGCCGGCCAGTCAGCGGCGCTGTCGGCCAGCAAGCGGTATACCTGCACCGGCGTCCGCCCGCCGGCCAGCACCATGCGGAAACAGCCGCGCGCGCTAATGGCAGTTGCCGCCGCTGCAAGGATCGCCGTCACGGCCTGCATGCAAACCGTGTCCGCATCAGGCAGACAACGCCAGCGGATCGCGGCCGGGCTATCCGTGTTCATGCTGAAGCGAACAGCTTTGGCAGGGTCGCCACTTGCGCCCGTCCCTGGCCAACAGCGCCTCGGCCTCCACCGGACCCCAGCTGCCGGCGGCATAATCCGGGAAGTCGCGTGGCCGCAAGGCGCCCCAGACGTCGAGTACCGGCGCGACCAGTTCCCAGCTGGCCTCGATAATGTCGGCACGCTTGAACAGTGTCGCATCACCGTTCAAACAATCGTAGATAAGGGTTTCATACCCGGTCGCGGGGGAACTGCCGAAATAATCGCTGTAACTGAAGTTCATTTCCACCGGGCTCAGCTGTGCGACCGGACTTGGTACCTTGGCATTGAACGACATGCCGATGCCCTCGTCCGGCTGGATGCGCAGGATCAGGGTATTCGGCGGCACGTTCTGGCGAATCTCCAGTGAATCGCGAAACATCATGTTCGGTGCAAGCTTGAACTGGATGGCGATCTCGGTGTAGCGCCCCGGCAGACACTTGCCGGTGCGCAGGTAAAACGGCACCCCGGCCCAGCGCCAGCTGTCGATCATCAACTTCATGGCCACGAAGGTCTCCGTGTTCGAGTGCGGGTCGACACGCTCCTCGTCACGATAGGCCACAGCACGTCGTCCATCCACAGTGACCCCTTCACCATACTGCCCACGCACCGCCTGGGTGAGCACCTGTTCCGGCAGAATCGGCTGGATGGCACGAATGATCTTCGCCTGCTCGTCGCGCACGGCGTTGCCGTCGAGCGAATTGGCAGGCTCCATGGCAACGATCGACAGCAATGCCAGCATGTGACTGGGCAGCATATCGCGCAGCGCACCGGTCTGGTCATAATAGGCGCCGCGTTTTTCCACGCCGATGGACTCGGCCACGGTAATCTGCACATGATCGATGTAACGACGGTTCCAGATCGGTTCAACCGTGCTGTTGGCAAAACGGTACATGAGAATATTTTGCACCGTTTCCTTGCCCAGGTAGTGGTCGATCCGGTAGATCTGGTCTTCCTTGAAGGCCTCGTGCAGGGTCGCGTTCAGGGCACGCGCCGACTCGAGATCGGTGCCGAACGGTTTTTCCACCACGATATGCCGCGACTGCTCTCCGCTTTCCTGCGCAAGCCCCGCCGCATGCAGCTGTCCCGCGATCGGGCCGAAAAAACGCGGTGCCGTGGCAAGGTAAAAGAGGTAATTGCCGCCCGCCTGGTATTTATCATTGAGTTGCTGCAACAGGCCGGTCATGCCCTCGTAGGTCGCACTTTCGAGGAAATCCCCCTGCTGGTAGTGGATGCGTTGCAGCAGGTTCTGCCAGTGTTCCTCCGACAGGTCGGCGCCGATATACGGGCGCGCCGCCGCGGCAATGAATTCACGGTAGGATGCGTCATCACGCTCGCGGTGATCGACGGCGATGATGGCGAAGCGCTCTGACAGTAAATCAGCTTTCAACAGGTAGTAAAGTGCCGGAACAAGCTTGCGCTTGGTGAGGTCCCCCGCAGAGCCGAAGATCACAATGATACCCGGCAGGGCCTGCAGCGAGGCTGGCGTCTTGATAGCCTGTTGGGTCATTTTGCAGTGCCTTTCTTCTCGTGGTGACCGCCGAATTCAAAACGCATTGCGGACAATACCTGGTTGGCGAAGCCGGCACGCTCGCGCGAATTGAAGCGGTCGTAGAGGGCGGCACTCAGCACATGGACCGGGACACCCGCCTCGATGGCCGCGATATTGGTCCAGCGCCCCTCACCGGAATCCGACACCTGGCCGGAAAACTCTTCCAGATCCGGGCTCTTGCTGAGCGCGTCGGCCGTCAGGTCCAGCAGCCAGGATGACACCACGCTGCCGCGCCGCCAGAGTTCGGCCACCGCACCGACATCGATATCATATTGAAAGTCGCGCACATCGCGCAGCGGCGCCGTCTCGGCATCATGGGTGCGTTCCCGGTTGCCGATATTGGCATGGCGCAGCAGGTTAAGGCCTTCCGCATAGGCAGCCATAATGCCGTATTCAATGCCGTTGTGGACCATCTTGACGAAGTGTCCCGCACCGGGTGGACCGCAGTGCAGGTAACCCTGTTCGGCTGACACGGGATCACCGTCGCGTCCCGCGCTGCGAGGAATGCTGCCGAGTCCCGGTGCCAGTGCGGCAAACACCGGATCGAGGTGCTCGACCACGCTGCGTTCACCGCCGATCATCAGGCAATAACCGCGCTCCAGTCCCCAGACACCGCCGCTGGTGCCAACATCCACATAATGCAGATCGCTGGAAGCAAGGCGATCACTGCGGGCGATGTCATCCTTGTACCAGGAATTGCCACCGTCGATGATGACATCCCCGGCCTGCAGCAGCTTGCTCAGTGAATCGACCTGCTGGTCAACGATAGCGGCCGGGATCATCAGCCAGACCGCACGTGGCGGCTTGAGCTTCTCCACCAGGTCAGCAAGATCACTGGCGCCGATGGCGCCTTCTGCCTGTAACTCGGCAACCGGCCCGGGACTGCGATTATAGACCACGCACTCATGCCCTGCCTGCATCAGGCGGCGTACCATGTTGGCCCCCATGCGGCCCAGCCCAACCATTCCTATTTGCATTTTCCCCCTCCCCGTTATCAATTGCCCGCTATAGTGCAGCGGCAATTATCCATACCGACTGGCAACAACTCTACACCTGTATCCGGCTGGCATGAACCACAATTAACTCGCCAATGGCAAAGTTTTTCCAGCCCGTGCCGGGCAACCGCCCTGATGCTGCGACTGAGGATCAGCCGTTATGACCTGTCCCTTGCGCCTGCCTGGAACGGCTGCCCGTGCAGGTGAAGGTTCACTCTCCCCTGCAGACACGGGGACTGATTCCGGCGCCTATAACCAGCCGAGCAGGTAATAGATATACTGGCCCTCGGAAGACTTCGACGGCCCGACAACCGTGGCGGCATGTTTTTTGTTTTCCGGATCAGCCGCTGCAAGGGCGGCCTGCCGGCTGGCAAAGACCTCGACACAACCGGCCGGGTAGCGTTTGCGGTCCTGCCGGGGGGTAAAGATGACGGCGTAACATTCCCGCGAAACACCGGTTTGCGGATCAGGCGGGACGATACCGCGCAGGCTCATGGATTGTTTTGCCGGTCGCCGGAGGCAGTTACGGCATCCGGGCGCAGCATCCACAGCAACACCCAGCCATGCGCACCGCTGTGCTCCAGGCAGACGATACTGCCCGGCGAATAACGCACCAGTTCCCGCTCCGGGTCACCGACCAGCAACAATGCTACCAGCCGTGACATAAACGGCAGGTGTCCAACGACCAGGGTATCGTCCTGCCAGACGTCGGCATCTACAACAAAGTCCTCGACCGCATCATTTGGATTAATGCCGCCGATGGACGCCGCCTTGCCGCGGGGCAGTACCACTGTTGCAAGGATTTGCGCCGTTTGCTCTGCGCGAAGCTTGCCACTGTGCCAGACACGGGCAACCCGTAATCCCGCTGCGCCCGCCAATGCCGCAATCGCCTCGACATCACTTCGGCCGCGCTCACTTAACGGGCGCCCGGCGTCTTCTGCCTTGCTGAGTGCTTCACCATGTTGTGCGAGATACAATTTCATGAATTCCTGGTATCAGTGATGCAACGCGTTACCTGCATACTAGCGCGATATAAAATCAACCGCAGCCTGAATCGTCTGCGCGTCGCGCAGGATGCGTCCATGACCGAGACCTTTGGTCTTGAGAAATTCTGCCCCGTGCCAGGCATCGGCAATCATCCGGCCATGTTGCCACGGTACACCGGCATCGTCTTCATCATGAATAACCAGGGCCGGCACGATCAGCCCCTTGACGTTGTTTGTCGTTGCAATCCGCCGCCCGAAGTCACCGCCAAAGCGCTGCTCCAGCCGGCGCCACATGTCATCGATCACCGACTTGTGCATGCGCAGTGTCTGCGCAAAGGTCTCAAGCAGAAATTCGGCATTGGCCGGCGCACAGATACTTACCACCCGCCCTGCCGGCATGCCCTGTTTCATTGCATAGGCCAGTACCATGCCGCCGAAAGAATGGGTAATGGCTGCGTACACGGGACCATGGTCTCTGGCAATCGCCTGCAGCACGGCCGCACACGCGAGGATATTGGTGCTGTTGCCGGGTGAATCACCATGGCCGGGCAGATCAACGGCAATCACCCGGTAGCCCGCCCGGTTCAGCGGTTCGACAAAGGCCGCCACCTGGCTGCCGCGACCGGACCAGCCATGCACGAACAGCACAGCAGGCCCCTCGCCCCAGGTGTAGATTGCGACCGGCATGTCATCGACCTGCAATATCTCCCGCCGCGAGCTTGCGGCCGCACGTTTGCCTGCCGCCGCCTCGGGAAAACGCCGGGTTCGAAACCACAGGTGATAGGCCCAGCGCCCCATGATGCCCGGAACCAACGCGCCGGCTCTCGAGAACATGAAACGCATCAGGCTTAATGACAGTGGCACAGGCTTGCCTTCGCGGCGCCCGCCGTGCAGCTGTTCCTTCTTTACAATAGGCCGTGTCATGGATACATAGCGTTCAGTTATGCGCGCTGCAGAGTGCGCTCAATTCCTTTTCGCAGGCAGGCCGCAGCTGCGGCCACGACAGCCATGATAGGTCCGGCGGCGGGGGCAGCGCAGCTTTTTGAAAAGCCTGCACAAGCACCTGCAAATGCCCGGCAATCACCTCACTCTCGCGCCCGGGATCATCCGGGTACGACGGGTAACGGCACGCTGCCGGAATGAATTCCGGGTAGGCCAGCCGGTCGGGCACCAGCGGGATACAGCCCGAGGCAACCGCCTCCAGTACCGCCAGCCCCTGGAACTCGTGCAGTGCGGTGCTCAGCACCACGTGTGCCTGCTGCAGCAATTGCCGGTAGTCCGCATCGGACTTCAACATCCCCCACACACCGATATGCGTCTCGAGCAGGGGACGCATCTCTGCAAACACCGGCGGCTGTTCACGGAACTGCTGGCCAATGACATGCACCCTGAAATCAACACCGTCTTCATGCAGCTTTAAAAGAGCGGCAAACATGCGCTCCGGTGCCTTGTCGTATTCCCAGCGGTGGTTCCAGACAATGGTAAAGGGTATGTCCCCGGCAAGCGGGCGGGCAGCGCCGGCAAACCAGTGCTCCTCCAGCGGTACCGGCAGGATGCGACTCCTGGCTGCAATGTGCTCGATCACACCGGGGGGCACCGCATCCGGCATCTTTTTCAACAGGGCCTGCGCACCGTCCAGAAAGGTCCGGCGGTTATAATCCGAGTTGAACAGCACGCGGTCGGCTGCAAGCACGGCATAGAGGCTGACAAACACGGCTTCCATACCTTGCTGCTCACGCCGCTGCGGGTAGGCAAACTGGTTCTCGTGGCAATAGACAATTCCCGGCACCTGTGCGAGCGACGGCACCATGCCTTTCAATGCAGACAGGTCTGTCATCGAGGTGGCCAGCAACAGGTCGTACGGCTGCTGCAGCGTTTCCCGTTCCGAAAAAGCCCAGCTCAGGCTGTTGCCACGCACACGCCACAGGAAGTTTCGCGGCGGCAAGGTCAGCACCGTCCATTGCCAGCCGGGAAAGGCGTTTACCAGGCCGTGCCGCCAGCGACGATGGCTGTGCGCGTCATAGGCCGACAACAGCAGGATGCGCATCAGCCGATAAAAGCCGGTTGCTCTTCGTGGATATAGGTCTCGCCCCGGTAGTAACGTACGACCAGCAGGAACAGCATGGCGGTAGCCAGCATCAGCAGGGTGAAGAAAATGAAATAGTCGGCGCCCGCCAGCTTGCTGCTGCCGTCTGCATTCTGGATAAAGAAGTTCACTGCACTGGTGAACAGGTTGCCAACTGAAATCGACAGCATGAAAAAGGCCATCACGAAGGACTTCATGGCTCTCGGGGCCTGCATATAGGAAAACTCCAGGCAGGTGATCGAAACCATGACCTCGGCCGAGGTCAGCATCACGTAGGCGAGTAACTGCCAGCCAATCGACGGCGCCCCGCCAGCATCGATCGACAGCTGAATAGCGGTCGGAATGGCAAACGCCAGTACGGTCAGAAACAGCCCGATCGACATCTTGCGCAACGGTGTCAGCACAAACCAGCGGTCGATGGCCGGGTAGAGCCGGTAGGAAAACAGCGGTATCAACAGCATCACCAGCAACGGGTTCGCTGCCTGTATCTGCGCGGGCAGCAACTCGAGCCCGAACAGGGTACGGTCCATCTGCTGTGCCTGCAGCACCCAGGATGAACCCGTCTGGTCGAACAGGGCCCAGAACACGGCAACGAAGACGTACACCACGCACAGGCGCGCCAGCACACCCAGACCGGTCTTGCTGAAGACCTCCTTGATAAAGTGCCGCCCGCCTGCAGGGATGTGCACAAAGCGGTGCCGCCCGGCCCAGAAAACCAGGGTCGCGGCCAGCATCAGTACACCGGGCACGCCAAATGCCACCGAAGATCCGTAATGCTGCAACAACCAGGGGGTTGCCAGCGTGGAAACAAACGCCCCCAGGTTGATGGCAAAATAGAACCAGGAAAAGGCACGTGCGAGCAAACCCTGGTTGCTGCGTCCGAACTGATCGCCCAGGTGTGCGGAAACGCACGGCTTGATACCCCCCGCGCCAAGGGCAATCAGGCCAAGCCCCAGGGTAAGCCCCCAGCGGGTGTCATCGAGCGCCAGCGCAAAGTGCCCGGCGCAATACACCAGGGACAAGAAAATGATGGTGCGGTATTTCCCCAGCAGGCCGTCGGCTACCAGGGCGCCGAGCAACGGGGTGACATAGACGGCGGCAACGAACAGGTGAAACCAGCCCTTGGCCTCGTCCTCACCCATGACATCCAGCACGCCGCTGCCGTCGACCAGGTACTGGGTCATGAAAACGACCAGGATGGCGCGCATGCCGTAAAAACTGAAGCGCTCGGCCGCCTCGTTGCCGATAATAAAGGGGATGCCACCGGGCATACCGGCCCGCGCCTCGGGGGCTTCTCTGTATTTTGGCACCGGATCTGCCCTCGAACACATAAAGGCCGCGATGATACCCCGAAAATCCCGCTGTTGGTGGCCGGCCCTTCCGCTACCCGGATAAATCCGTATGATGGCCGGCGCAAGAACATATCTTTCACCCTACCGAGCTGGAGAAAAACATGGCTACAAGCGTCGACGAGTTAACCGTCAGCTATACAGAGGACGGGATCGAGACCGTGAAGGAACTCGACAAGAAGGTCCTCACCAAGGGTGCATGGTCAACCGTCATCTTCCGCTACCAGGACTGGAACCGCTCGAAAGAGGAATACGGGCCGGACAAGTACACCATTCGTCGTTATCAAAAACGTAACGGTGAATACCAGCAGAAATCGAAGTTTAATATCTCCAGCAAGGACCAGGCCGAGAAGGTTATTGAAGCATTGCAGGAATGGACCAGGTAGGCGCCCGCCTCATCCCGCCCTGTCAGCCGCAACAGCGGCTTCCATATCGTCTACGCCGACGGTTTTTTCATCAAGCAGGGAAACGAACAACTCACGCTGGTGCACGGACGATGTTTTGCAGGCATCGTCCTGCCTGTTGAAATAATAATCAATTGCAGCCCTGATCATCGCTTTCGGACGCTTGCTGATTTCAACAGCCGCGGAGTCAGCTGATATCCCGGCATCAATATCTGCCGCCAGTTCCAGCAAGGTATAACGTGCAGTCTGTGCACATTCAGAGCCGCCCGGCGGCCAGGCCGCGTGCGCATACTCGCGGATTGCGGCACACAATATATCCCTTGCCGGGACATCGCAGTGAAGCACAATCTTGCGGGAAGCCATGTCGGGATTTTATACGAAGGCCGCAAGGGATACCCTGCGAGCGCATGTCCCTGTTCAGGAATTGTCAGTCAGGCTGCAGGTGGGTGTGCAGTTAATAAAGGCAACAAGCTACTGTCACGACGCTAGCCGGTTTCACCGCTGTCCTCGAAGACATCGTAAATCTGTTCCTGCAGCAATTGATCATCTCGCATCTGCTCAAGCTTACGACGCGCCAGTGCCCTGCGCAGGGCGCGTAACCCCTTGTTACCCTTGCCGCGTTTCTTGCTTTTTCTCGGCTTCAGTATGACATCGTGTGTGACTGCACTCATCGCTTGCCCCCTTGCCCGTTACCTGGAGATGAATCATTTCACCAGCCTCTGGAAGCTATATCGGCGGGCTTCCCCCGCTGCTTTAAAGCGTCTTTTTCCCGGCGGCTGGAGAACCATACTTATCCTCTATATGAATCTGGATGATTGACTCAAGTTATTGATAATATGTATATATTGAGTCGATTCATGAAACCGGAAAGCTAACGCAGGCCAGGCCAGTCAGTGCTACCGGCCCGCTATGGACAACAGGCCATGCAGAGGCAGGATCAACATTGGCAGTCGGGTAGGATAGAATTGCTATATGGAGGAACTCGCAAGCATGCGAATAGTCGGAGAGACAAGCCAGGAGATGTTAATGATCACCAGAACCGCATATTTGTTACCCGTATTGCTGATGTTGCCATTCGCAATATCCGCTGCCGACAAGGCCTATACCTGGACCGATGAAAATGGCACCAGGCACTTCAGTGAAGACCCACCCTTCGATGGTTCAGTAACTGCAGAACAAATCGAGCTGCTGCCCGCACCGTCAGCCGGCAACATCGGCGCTGAAAATGATTTCTATTCAGTCAGCAACCAGGCTGACAGGATGGAAAAAAAGCGACTTGCGAATGAAAAACTGATTGCCGAGCGACTGCAGGCAGAAGTCGATGCAAGAAGGGCGAACCAGGCAGCACAGACACCATCAACAGGCTGGAACAACACACAACAACAAACAGGCTTCTATCCGGGTTACCCGCAACAAGTGAACAACGGACCACGGCCTGTATCCGGCAACAAACCTTTCCCTAACAGGAATGCTGCAGAAAAACAGTTGCCGACCTATAAACCAAAGTCCTCGTTTGGTGGCAACAAACCCTGAGAAGTTTCCCCGCCGTTTCGGACTGCAACGGGATGCCAGTTGTTTTTATCCGGCATGTCATAATCGGGTGCTGAAAGAACCTGGAACTTGTCCTTCCTGAATATCCGTTTCCAGGTATGAACGTATGCCCAATATGTCTTGTGTCGCGGACAATACACTGAGTGCAATGCTGCAATTAAAATCACCGTCTGCGACACTCTCCTTTACAGCTACACTGAATCTTGTATTGCTAGCGCCTATCAATTCGTATGAGTAATGAAGAAGACAGCCTGTTTAACTTTCCCTGTGAATTTCCGATCAAGGCCATGGGAAAAGCAGACTGCAACCTTGACATTATCGTGGTCGAGATTGTGCGCAGGCACGCCCCCGATCTGGGTGAAGGTGCCATCAAGACCCGCGCCAGTGCCAATGGCAACTACCTCGCTGTTACCGTGACCGTCACCGCGACCAGCCGCCGGCAACTGGATGCGATTTACCAGGACCTGGTGGATTGCGAAGCCGTGATCATGGCCCTGTGAGCGCCGGGCCCAAACAAGTCTCAGCGGACCCTCGCCCGGTTCATGGCACGACACTGAAAATTCGCCGGCTGGGCCGGGTTGAGTACGCACCGGTGTGGCGCGAGATGCAGTCGTTTACCGAGGCGCGCTCGGCAAAAACCCCCGATGAATTGTGGCTTCTTGAACATTTACCGGTATTTACCATGGGTCGCAACGCCAGGCAGGAACACCTGCTTGCCACCGGGGACATCCCTGTAATACAGACTGATCGTGGCGGTCAGGTCACCTATCACGGCCCCGGGCAACTGCTTGCCTACACGCTGCTGGACATTCAACGGCGCCAGTTGGGTGTACAATCACTGGTCAACACGCTGGAGCAGGCTGTTATCAACCTGCTGTCGGATTACGGCATACAGGCAACACGCCGCAGCAAGGCACCCGGGGTATATGTCGACGAACGCAAGATTGCCGCACTCGGCCTGCGTGTCAGAAAGGGCTGTTGTTTCCACGGCCTGAGTCTCAATGTCGATATGGACCTGGCTCCTTTCTCGATGATCAACCCCTGCGGAATCCAGGACCTTGAGGTAACACGAATGAGCGACCTGGGTATCGGTATTTCTGTAGATGAATGCGCCACGCAGTTTGGCATCCATTTCGAGCAACTGTTAATGAACTTCACGCCATGAGCACAATAGAAAGAAAACAGCGTGGCGCGGCAAAAACCGCCCGTATCCCGATAAAGATCGAGATGACAACCCGGCCGCTGCGCAAGCCGCCCTGGATACGCGCGAAATCCCCGTCGCACCCGGCGGTATCACGCCTCAAGGAAGTGTTGCGTGAGAACAGGCTGCACACGGTGTGCGAGGAGGCATCCTGCCCGAATCTCGGTGAATGTTTCGCCGGTGGCACGGCCACCTTCATGATCATGGGTGACATTTGTACCCGCCGTTGCCCGTTCTGCGATGTGGCGCATGGCCGCCCCGACCCGCTGGATGCGGGCGAGCCCGAAAACCTCGGGCAGACAATCAACGCCATGGGACTGCGTTACGTGGTGGTGACCTCCGTAGACCGTGACGATTTACGTGATGGCGGCGCCGCACACTTTGTTGCCTGCATCGACGCGATTCGCGCCCATAACCCGGACATCAGGGTCGAGGTGCTGGTGCCGGACTTTCGCGGGCGCATGGACCGCGCGCTGGAAATTCTCACCACCTCCCCGCCGGATGTCTTCAACCACAACCTGGAGACGGTCCCCGGCCTGTATAAAAAAGTCCGCCCCGGCTCCGACTACGCCTGGTCACTGAACCTGTTGAAACGTTTCAAGGCACTGCACCCTGAAGTGACGACTAAATCCGGCCTGATGCTGGGTGTCGGGGAAACCATTGACGAAGTCGAACAGGTAATGCGCGACCTGCGCGAACATGACTGCGACATGCTCACCCTGGGTCAGTACCTGCAACCCAGCATTCATCATTTGCTGCTGGACCGTTACGTGCACCCGGACGAGTTCGACCGTCTTGGCGAACTGGGTTATGAACTGGGATTCAGCCATGTCGCCAGCGGCCCGATGGTGCGCTCCTCCTACCATGCCGACCAGCAGGCCCATAACGCGCTTAACAACCCATCGTAGGCCGCATCAAGCGCAGCGCATCCGGCACCCGGGTGGAATCGGAAACTCCGGCGCCGGGTCCGTCGCTGTACTCCTTGACCCGGCCTACGGTAATTCGAACCATTTCACCCCGCAGGCGGGATCAAGCGCAGCGGATCCGGCCGGGGACGTAGCCGTTCGAGCAGCAATTCTACCGCCTGCTGGATGCCATCCGCACCAGAATAACTGTCTGCTGGCGGCTGTTGCCACAGGTCATGCAAGGCCGCTGCAAACTTCCCGCTGTCGAATTGTTGCTTGCTGATCTCCTGCAAACGACCATGACGTCGCGCCCATGCATTCAGATATGGAGTTTCCGGCCAGTCCGGACGTGACAGGGTCAGCAGCGGGATGCCATTGCAGACCGCCTCGGCATAGGTGCCATAGCCGGGCTTGGTTAGCACGGCATCGACCGAAGCCAGCATGTCAATAAATGCCAGCGGCAAGGTGCTGAAATCAAACAGGTCATCGCGCTGGACAGCCGCTGCCCCCGAAAGCAACCAGGCGACCTTCTCCATCCGCGGCCAGTTCGCCAGTGGCAGGGTGGTCGCAATACCACCCAGTGCAACCATGACAATGCGCGTTTCACGGGGCAGGCCCAGCTGTTCACACAACGCTGTTCTTTGTTGCACACCACGGCGCGCGATCGGACCGATGGCGCGATAGTTCCCGAGTTCCGGCATGTCCATGGCAGGCACAGGTGCAAGAAATACATCTGCCGCACGGTAAGCGTCCCACATCTGCCGCAGGGTTGTTTCGCGCTCGTCAGCAGTAGTGCAATAGGCCGCGTATATCGATGCCCAGTTCAGGGAACAGAGGGCGACCGCCGGTATCCGGGCAAGCCGTGCGGCCGAGAGGATACGATAGGGTACATCCGCGAAAACCAGGTCCGGCTTGATCTCGCCAAGCAGATCAACATCATGCTGCAGGCCCGCATCCAGGTCCCGATGAAAGCTCTTCCAGGCTGCACAGGCAGCCGCCACGTCAACCTCCCAGGCGCTGGACATCGGTATCACCACGTCAAGCTCGACATGCCTGCTGGTGAAGGCTCGATCGAGCCGCCCGGCGATCACGGCCTGCGGCAAGTTGCTGCATACGGTTAATTGCAGCGCGGGCAGCTGCTGCCACAAGGCATTGATCACCGGTGCAACTTGCGCGAGGTGCCCATAACCATGGCCGGACAGGGCCAGCATCAGATGCGGTGACGGTTTCATACAGGCAAATACATGCTGTGGATGGCTACTCGGGCAGCAATCGTTCCATCAAGTAACCGAGGCAGTCCTGGCGGATGATTTTCCGATCCAGCGTGAACATCGAGGGCATGAATACCCGCGTGGTGGTCAGTGCACGCCCGTCCACGGCGAAATAATGCCCACCGACTTGCTGCCCGTTATCATCACGCACATCCAGCACATCCAGCACATCCAGGCCGGGCCGGTCCAGCCAGCCAATCTGCGTGCCGGCCGGCAGCTCCCTGAAATTGAGGTGGTCGATATTACCGACAAGTTGCAGGTTAAGCGGCTCATCGCGAAAGCTGAAACTGATATTCTCGCGAATCTTCACAGTCGCCACGGTATGGAACAGGTCGACATCATGCGATGCAACCGGGTGCTGCGGCAACTCATTCAGGCGCAGGCAGGCATCCAGAAAATCACGCGCATGCTCGACGCCATATTCATGGCCGGGTTTGCCGCACTCGATGGTCACCGCCGGACAGACGTGGGACATCGCCATGGATTGCACACCCAGCGGCCGGATAAAATACACCACGGTACGGCTGAACATCGATGCCAGGTGGAGGAACTGGTTATCCAGCCGGTTGATGCAGGCATAGTGCGGATTGATGCCGGTATTATTATGTAAATCGATACTCGCAAATGCGCAACGCTCGCGCATGCAGTCCACCACCTGCTGCATCATCCGCGCCTCGGGAGCATCCGGATGATCAGTGCCCGGCCAGACGCGGTTGTAATCCGCCTGCCCTTCGAGGAAGCGTTGTCCCTGGCGCGCGGCTGCCACATTTCCGATAAACACCGACAGTGCGCGTGGCAACTCCCTGTCACTCCACCCCTGCAGCAACGACTGCAGCGCATAGAAACCGGTGCCCTCGTTGCCATGGGCAAGCAGCGTGACAAACAGGGGCCCCGGGCGCCGTCCGGGCAGGTGAATCAGCGTGGGGCCGCCGAGCAGCGCCTCCAGCTCTTCAACCGGCGCCTCAAGCAGGCCATCGGGTAATTCATCACACTCGGTCAACATCTTGTTTTTCTCAGGCAAATCAGATTGTCTTACAGAAAAGCCGATAAATCATTGTTCGTCAGCTTGTTCCTCGCATTGACAGATGAATCTGCGCTGCTCTAGTCGAGATCCCATTCATGAACCGGGATGCCGGACTCCTGCCGCCGGCGATAGGCATCCGTCATGGCCGCGAAATCCCTGCCATGCCTGGCCACATAGGCACGCTGCCAGGCCGCACCATTCTGCGCGGCATCAACCCGCATGCCGATGATGCCGAGATAGCGGTCGATATCACCGGCGTCAATTTCAAGCTGCTGCAGCCCGCGCCGCGCCATCGGCAACAGTTCGGCCAGGATCAGTTCACGCGCGGCGCAGCGCTTCCCACCGAACCAGCCAAGCTGCGCATCGAGTCCATGATGCGCAGCCGCATAGAAATTATCCCGTGCCGTGGCAAAGGGAAGCAGGTTCTCCGGCGGAACTTCCGACGTCATCAATGTTTGCATGATGCCAAAGAAGAAAGCTGCGTTGGCGATCACATCCACCACGGTTGGTCCGCCCGGCACCACGCGGTTCTCGATACGTAAATGCGGCATGCCGTCATAATCAAAACCGATCAACGGCCGGTTCCAGCGCCAGATGGTACCGTTATGCAGGCGCAGATGCGCCATCTGCTCAGGCCCTTCATTAAACGCGGTCGGCAACAGCACAGGGTAGTGCTGCTGGTTCTCCGTAAAACATTCAAACAGCGTCTCGCGCGCATAACCCGTGCCGAAGGTTACCCGCCGCAGCGGACCATGGCTTGCGCCGGCAATGCCGCTCACGGACACCGACTGCTCAAACAGGGGGATGCGCGTTTCATTCCAGAGATCATGATTGAACAGGTAGGGAGAATTGGCTGACAAGGCAAGCAGGGGGGCCGAGGCTATGATAGAGGCGTTATAGGCGCGTTTTGCCAGCCCGGGATGTACCTTCAGATGCAGCTGAAAGGAAGTCGTGGCGGCCTCCAGCATGACACTCTGGTGCGTTATGCTGAGATGCTCCCTGCCGTTGATATCCAGCTCCAGCGGCTGTCCGCCCCGCAGGCGCAGCACCTGTTCATTCAGCGCCCGGTAACGCTTCAGATCCGACATGTTGGCCGGGGACAGCTGTGCCTCTGTAACGGTAGGCAGGATACCTATCATCAGCAAGTGCGTTTGCATTGCTTCCGCAACCCGCATGCATTGCCGCCAGGTCTCGCCAAGGCTGGCCTCCAGCAGGCCGAGTGCCGAGCCCCACAGGTGCTGCGGGTGATCGTTTAACTCGACGTTAAAACGCGCCAGTTCCGGTACCACCATGGGATTATCAAGGCGTTGAAGAAATACTTCATTGACCGGCGCTGGCTGCGCATCGCTGTCAACCAGCCAGGCCTCCAGCTCAAAACCGCCCATCCGCGCCCGCGGCGAGAAGGCACTGGAACGAAACCACTCGCCTAGCAGCTGAGTTTCTTCGCGCAGATGCTCTGCAAACGCTTCAAAGTCCTGCGCGGTGAAATGCCACTCCTCGATCTCCTGGCCCATATCCGGTCAGTGGTTCCGTATTCCAGTATATTTAAACAGGCAGGCCATCACTGCATATTGATCACAACCCGGTTAACGGCTTCCAGCCGTTCCGGTGTACCGATATCAAACCAGCTGCCCCGGTAATGTTCACCGCTTACCCCGCCGGTATTCATCGCCTGCCTCAATACGGGTGCCAGCGGGAAGGCCCCGGGGGTGCAGTTATTAAATAGACCGGGGCTGTATACACCGATGCCGCTGAAGGTCAGCATTTTAGGGCCGGTCTGCGTCACCTGACCCGCCGACAATGAAAAATCACCTTGCGGATGATGCTGCGGATTATCGACCAGCACCAGGTGCGCCAGGCCTTCAATCCGGGCAGGCAATCCTCCGAGTGGGTAGTCTGTCCAGATATCGGCATTCACGACAAGGAAGGGCTCATCTCCCAGCAACGGCAGTGCATTGTATATGCCACCACCGGTTTCCAGCGCATGCGGCGTCTCGGGTGAATAGCGGATCTCGACACCATAGGAATTGCCATCACCCAGTGCCGCCACGATCTGCTCACCAAGGTGCGCATGGTTGATTATGATTTCATGGAAACCGGCCTGCACCAACGCATGTACCTGGTGCTCGATCAGCGTCTGTCCGCCAATACGCAGCAACGCTTTCGGCGTGTCATCCGTCAACGGACGCATGCGTTCACCCCGGCCGGCGGCAAGAATCATCGCTTTCATAGGCTATAGAGTAACATTGCGCATAACTGAATGCTCTTTAGCATGCAATCCCACTCACTTGCTCTGCTGCTGATCTGCGAGCAACGGTTCAATATCCTGCTCGCACAGCGGATGCTGCAAAATCGCATGCAGCCTGAACAACGCGGCCAGCTTTTGTGCATATTGGCGTTCACGCCTGTCCACCAGCACTATCACGCGCGCATCCGGCGCATATTTCTGCAAACTGTACAAAAATACATCGAGGTTGCTGACATTAACGCCTGCATAATTATTGCCATAGCCATAAAAGAACTCTGCGACGACATAATCGGGGGTATTTGTCTTCAGGGCACTGATCGCCTTTCTCATCGAGGCCAGCCGTGTTTCCCTGATATCGAGACGCTTGTACAGGCCGGAGAAATCCGGGTGAGCGGGAGATTCCACGATTGAAAACAGCGTTCTTGCAGACATGTGTGGCGAAATTATTCAGCGTAGAACCTGACATCACGCACCCCGGGCAATGCCATTAACATCGCCTTGATCCGGGCGCGCCCGGTCTCATCCACGCTGCCGAGGATATAGAGCACACCATCCTGGGCTACCATGCGCATCACAGACCGGTCCATCACCTCAGGATGACCGGCTTCCACCAGTTCGAGGACCGTTTCGGCGAGCAGCAGGTTTGACTGCGCAAGCTTCATTGATGGATCAGGCGCTGCCACACCCAGATGGTTGTAGACCCGGCCCCTTGACTGGCCAGACGCGTCGCTCTGCAGGGAACTGCAGTCCCTGTCTCCCTTCACGATCTGCTGGCGTTTGACGTTACCCGTTACCGGTTTGCCGCCACATTCCCTGTGTTTTTTCGGTACCACCGTTGTTCCGGCAGGCGTTTCACGCTTGATTCCCGCCGCATCCAGCACCAGTGCATCAATCACGCTCGCGTGTGACGAGTTCTCCACCTCGCCCGTAATAAGGATGGTATTTTTGAATCGGGTCAGCCGGACATATCGCGCCGCTGCTCCGGCTTGCTGATCCAGCAGAAGGTAACCCATGTTTTCAAAGGTACGGTCCTGCGCAGCCGGTGAAAGCTGTTTGTCATCGTCAGCCCGGATTGCTCCAGACAAGGCCAGCGCAGCAGACAGCAGCAGCCAGCTGAATGATTTATTCCATAACATGCGTATTGAAGCCTCCTTTTCGGGCAAATGGATAGTGTAGCGAATTGTCACCGCCCGGGTCCGCTGAATTCCCCCAAAACCCGAGGCTACCTGCGACCCCGGGGTACCGCCCCCCATTAGCGCATGGCGCCGGCAAGCTGTTGTCATGCCGGGATATTTTATTGCAGTCAGGGAAAGTGTGTTGGCGGGTCACCTGCATGCCACTGCGGGTACTTTTTCATCACCATGGCAAATAGCGCAGATTGAATCAGCCTGTCGAGCCACTGCCGCAGATGTGGAAACGGCGCCTGTTCAAACCACGGCCTGTCGACATATGCGAACTGTCGAATGAAAGGGAAAATAGCCACGTCCGCCATGCTGATTCGTTCTCCCAGTAACCAGCTGCTCCGATCGAGCCTGGCATCCAGCTGTTTCAGGAAGATTTCTCCCTTTGCCCGGTAATACCCGGCCGGGTGTTGCGGATAACGCTCCGCATACTTGTAACGGTCCAGCTGTTCCTTGAAGGAGCCGTCATTTCCATCCATCAACTGAAGTGCCGTGGCATGATCTGCGCCCCCGGGCAGAGGCATCCAGCCATCCGGGTCATTTACTGACAGCGCCCAGTCCATGATGTCACGACTCTCTTCCAGCACGCTGCCCCCGGGCAACAGCAGAACCGGCACCGTCGCCTTCGGAGACCTTGCCAGCATCGCCGCGGGCATTGCACGCAATACGACTTCGCGCAGCTCCACCGTTATCCGGCTGTAGGCAAGCGCCATGCGCGCGCGCATTGCATAGGGGCAGCGCCGGAACGAATACAGCACCGGCAGCCCGACTCCTGCCTGCGCGTTCACGGGCCGGGTGCCTGGCAGGCTAAAAAGAAAAACCACCCGGCCACAATTGAATCCCCAGGTAGAGAAACATGGCCGCCAGCAAGCCATCAGCGATGCTGACCCCCAGCATGAACGGGTTGATACCCTTGCCGAGGAGGCTGTTGATGCCGAGGCCGGCACCGATCGCGGTCACGAAGAAGCCGAACTCGCTGGCGATTAACAGGGTCAGCAAGGGCAGCTTGTAAGCGCCCTGGGGCGAGAATACTCCTGACATCACCAGCCCGAAGGCAACCAGCAGGCCCAGGCCCAGCGCCAGCCACGGAAAAGGGAGGTTATTCATGGTCTGCCTCTGATGTCATTGCTACGCCTGTTTACCCTCTGCCGCCTTGCATGAGCGCCTTGCAGGCGCGATACCCCTGCATGAATCTCTATCGCGCCTGCAAGGCGCTCCTGCATAAAATATCAAATGTCACCGGACTTCTATACATCATAACGGGTCAGCTGCCACCCAGGCGAGTAATGACTTGTTTCTCGACAAACGCCCCAAACTGCTGCAGCCCGGCATGGCGCCTTGCCACTTCGGTCACGTAGGACAGCGTGCGCGGGATGTCAGCCAAATAACCCGGCTTGCCGTCGCGGTGGTTGAGCCGCGCAAAAATACCGGCCGCCTTCAAATGGCGTTGCATACCCATCAGGTCAAACCATCGCAGGAACGTCTGCGGATCAGCATGCCGCGCCTGCAGGATGCCTGTTTGCAGGGCGAGATCGTGGTAGCCCAGCGCCCAGTCCTCCACCCGCTCATGCGGCCACTTCACGTAGCAATCACGCAGCAGCGAAACCAGGTCGTAGGTAAGCGGGCCGGTCACGGCATCCTGAAAATCGAGTATGCCGGGGTTATTGGCCGGGGTGACCATGAGATTACGCGAATGGTAATCACGGTGAACGCAGACCTGCGGTTGTGCCAGTGCATTATCGGCCAGCGTGCGAAATACTTCCTTCAGCAGTGTGTGCTGTTGGGCGGACAGCTCAATGCCGAGATGTTCAAACAACAGCCAGTCGCGAAACAGCTCCATTTCACGCAGCAACAAGGCATCGTCATAGGGCGGCAGGCCGGTATCCACCGGCAGGCGAGCCTGCAGGGTGGCCAGTGCACCCAGTGCGTCGCCGTACAGCCGCTCCACGCTTGCAGCGCTTAACTCGTCAAGATAGGAACGGCTGCCGAGGTCGGACAGCAGCAGGAAACCCTTGCCGGTATCTGCATCAATCACCTCGGGGACGTTCAGGCCGATATCGAAGAACAGTTTCGCGATATGAATAAACGGGCGCGAGTCTTCCCTGGCGGGCGGGGCATCCATGACAATGAAGCTGGCGCCATTGCTGGTGACGCGAAAATAACGCCGGAAACTGGCATCGGCGCTGGCCGGGTTGAGGGTGTACTCACTGAACGACAATTCATCTTCCAGCCAGTGTTTCAGGGCTTCCAGTCTTTCAGACAACGATGCTTCCCCCGTTTTTTCATGCCGGCAATTGGAGGCGCATTATAGCCCGGAATACTCTCCACAGATGACCGCCAGGCCGAGGCAAAAAAACCACCCGCCAGGAGTGCTGAAAGCCGGATGCTAACAGCAGCACCCGCTGGTATGCACCCGGCAGGCGACCCGCTGGCGTCTCCTGAAGTGCACATCACGGGTGTAACAGAAGGCCGGGAAACCCCGCGTTGCATGCATTCAAAGGGGGTGCTGCAACAACAGCCCGTTGAGTTGATAACACACTGATTACAAGAATATTTGAAGTTCAGATCATTCTGTGCGATTTTAGCTCGCGCACGCCCGCCGCCGGGTACGCGGAGACGAATAATTCTGCCGCAAATTTTCTACAGGTATTGCATGCCATTGACGAAGCACAGACGCTCATCAGCCCGGCTGCTCCCGGGTCTGGCGCTGCTCGTTCTGCTGCCGCTGCCGGGAAATAGCCAGGCCAGCGGCTCGTGGGCGTGCACTGCATTGTCTGAGAACCTGTGGCGCTGTGTCGCCCGGGATGCTTCGCAGGCCGGGACCGGCCAGCCGGCCGACGCCACAGCCAGCATGGCCTGGCAGGATCCTGCCGCAGCCGAGACAACCAGGGCAACCCCGTTTTCAGCCGATGACCTGCCAGCGCCTGCAGCCGGGCCACCGGCAAGTGCGCCGACCGGTTATACATCACGGCGAACAGCATCCGTTCAGTACGCGCAGCCCGATCGCTTTGCACTGTGCCCGCCCGTGTCGACGCAGAGACACGACTACCAGGCAATGGCAGAGCCGGGAAGGATTGACCTGCATGCAGCAACTGCAGAATCCACCGCGGATAACGTCTACACGCTGCAAGGCAATGCCGTCGTGCAGCACGGGACCCAGCGTGTCGCTGCCGAGCGGATTGTCTACCGCCGCGACGACGATGAATTCACGGCGAGCGGCGGAGTTCAGTTCACCGCGCCCGGCCTTGAAGTCAATGCGGAAACCGCGCGTATACAAACCGGGCGCATCAGCGGAATTCTGCAGCAGGTCAGCTACGCACTGCCGGATCAGCACGCACACGGTTCCGCCAGCTCCTTAACCCTCGAGGGCAACAGTCAACAGCATCTTGAAAATGCCAGCTACACGACCTGCCCGGGCGTCAACCCGGCCTGGTTGTTATCTGCAAAAAAGGTCGACCTGGATCAGGCCGCAGGCAGCGGCACTGCGCGCGCTGCCAAAATTAAATTCAAGGGCGTCCCCGTAGCCTATGTGCCATACATGAGCTTCCCCCTCGATGACCGTCGCAAGTCCGGCGTACTGGCACCCACAGTTGGCCAAACGGACGAAACCGGCACCGATATCAGCTTGCCCTATTACTGGAATATCGCGCCGAATTACGACGCCACCATCGTGCCACGCCACATGAGCGACCGCGGCACTATGATAGGCGGCGAGTTCCGCTATCTGCATGAAAACAACAGCGGTGAGATCAGGGCGGAATACCTTGATTCCGACAAGCTCTACAACGACAGGAAACGCAGCCTGGTCTCTGTTAACCACACGGGACAGCCGCTGGCGCGACTGGAAACATCAATCAAAGCAAGCGATGTCTCGGACAAGCAATATTTTGAAGACTTCGGAAAAACCATCGTGCAGACCAGTCAAACCAGCCTGGAACGTACCGCGCAGGCGAACTGGCACGGAGACTGGTGGGGCCTGGGTGTCATGGTGCAGAACTTCCAGACCATTGATCCTGCCGTGGCTTCCATTGACCGCCCGTACAAGCAATTACCGCAGGTGGTTGTCGATGCCGCACCGGAGAAACGTCTGCTGGGTCTGAAATTCAGCGGCCATGCCGAGCTGATCAACTTCGATCACAGTGACGGCAACAAGGTCACAGGAACACGCTATGATATTCAGCCCCGCGTCAGCCTGCCTGTGCACAAGGCCGCCTGGTACGTGGAACCCGCCATCAGCGTGCGCCATACCGTTTATGATCTTGACAGGACCGCCACGGGCGGCAACAACAACCCCCGGCGCACCACGCCTGTCGTCAGTTTCGATGCAGGCAGTTTCTTTGAACGGAATATCGACTGGGGTGAGGCCGAACTGATACAGACCCTTGAACCGCGCTTGTTCTATCTCTATGTCCCCGAAAAGAATCAGGACGACCTACCGGTGTTTGATACCGGCAACTACGACTTCAACTACTGGACCCTGTTCGAGGAAAACCGCTTCACCGGCCCGGACCGCATGGGTGACGCCAACCAGGCAGCCCTTGCGCTGACAAGCCGGATACTTGACCCGGTCAACGGCAAACAGCTGCTCAGCGCCAGCCTGGGCACACTGGTATATTTCCGGGACAGGAAAATCACGCTGCCGGGCGAACCGGTTGCACGTGACAACAGCTCCGACCTGATCGGCGAAGTAACCATGAACCTGGGTAAATACTGGAATGCCAACGCCGAAGTACAGTGGAATCCGCATGACTCGCAAACCGACCGGAATGATTTCCGCCTGCAGTACAGGCCCGGCCAGCGCCAGCTCGTCAACGCCTCCTACCGCCGCCGTCGCGGCATCCAGGAGCAGGCGGACCTGTCCTTTCTCTGGCCGCTGAGCCGGTCCTGGCACATGGTCGGACGCTGGTATTATTCGCTCGATCAAAATGAAACTATCGAGGCAATTGCCGGTCTCGGCTATGAGAGTTGCTGCTGGGGTGCTCAGCTGGTGGGCCGCAATTACATCAACAACGACGAAGGAGAACGCAATACCGCGTTCTTCCTTCAGCTGGAGCTGAAAGGCCTCGGCACGCTGGGCAACAGCCTCGATCAAGTACTTGAACGTGGTATTCTTGGCTACCAGTCCTGAAGCTGATTTTTACAGGTTTTTTTTATGATGAAATATCTATCCATTCTTTTTAGCGCCGCCCTGCTGCTTGTTGCCCAGGCAGTTTTTTCACAGGCATATGCCGCCCAGGCAGAGGACGCGGCAGCAGCGGCCGGGCAGGATTCAGGCATGCAACGCTATACCATGAACCGCATTGCCGCGATCGTGAACAGTGATGTCATCCTCACCAGCGAGCTGGATGCTGCCGTGGGCCTGGTGGCTGCCCAGCTTGATAGCAAGGGCACCACGCCGCCTGACAGGAGCGCACTGGTCAACCAGGTACTGGAACGCCTGGTTGTCGACGCCCTGCAATTGCAAATCGCCGAGCGCAACGGCATGTCCATTGATGACAAGGCACTCAATGAGGAAATCCAGACCATGGCCAGGGAAAGCAACGTCAGCCTCACGGAGTTTCGCACCATCCTGGAAAAAGAAGGCTACAGCTACGCTGCATTCAGGGAAAACATACGCAAGAAACTTCTTCTCCAGGAAGTGCGCCGCCAGATGGTGGCCAACAGCATCAAGGTCAACGAACAGGAAGTCGACAACCTGCTGGCAAGCCTGGAGGCCAGTGGCCTGAGTGACGTCAAATATCACCTTGCACATATCATGGTCACGATACCCGAGGCCCCAAGCTCCGACCAGATTGCGGCAGCCCGGCAGCGTGCTGGCAATATCCTGGCGAGATTGCGCTCAGGCAGCGACTTTGAACAAGTCGCCATCGCCGAATCCGATGGACAAAATGCACTTGAAGGCGGCGACCTTGGCTGGCGCAGTATCGGACAGATACCGTCATTGTTCAACGACATACTCAAGGACATCCAGGTCGGCGAGGTCTCCGACCTGATACAGAGCCCCAGCGGCTTTCATATCATCAAGCTTGTTGAGAAATCCGGCGAAGAACGTCATCTCGTCAACCAGACGAGGGTGCGTCATATCCTGATAAAAACCGACGCGGTGAACATGGATGACGAGGTAAGAATGCGCCTGGAACAACTGGAATTACGTCTCCGTGATGGCGAGGATTTTACCACCCTGGCGCGTTCCAATTCACAGGATACCCTTTCCGCCGCCAGGGGTGGGGAGCTTGGCTGGGTAAGCCAGGGAGAGACGGTACCCCGGTTCGAGGCCGCCATGAACAAGCTTGCCATTGGTGAAATCAGCAATCCGGTGCAGACACAGTTCGGCTGGCACCTGATCCAGGTAGAGGGTCGACGTGAACATGACAGTACCGATGAATACGAACGCGCCAGGGCAAAGCTGCTGATCCAGACGCGCAAATATGATGAAGAGCTGATCCTATGGCTGCGACGCCTGCGCGATGAGTCCTACGTCGAATACCGGCTCGACGAGTCCTGAAAAATACCCTGCCCGGTCTACGGCAGCCTGCCGCAGCAGACGATCTTGCCTGACTCGATTGCACGTCTTGCACTGACCCCGGGTGAGCCGGCCGGAATCGGGCCGGACCTGTGCCTGTCGCTTGCACAACAACCACTGGACATCGAACTGGTTGCAATCTGCGACCCGGCGTTACTCGAACAACGGGCCGCGTTACTGCAAACACCCTTTCACTACCGGCTGTTTGACCCGGCTGCACCCGCACGCTCCACCCCGGGTGAAATCTGCGTCCTGCCGGTTGCGCTGCAAACACCTGTACAGTGTGGCCGACTCGATCCCGGCAACGCCCGCTATGTGCTTGACACGCTGGACCAGGCAATTCGTGGCTGCCAGTGTGGTGACTTCGACGCGCTGGTCACCGGCCCGGTACACAAGGGCATCATCAACGATGCCGGAATCGCTTTCAGCGGCCATACCGAGTACCTGGCAGCGGCCACCCGGACACGTGATGTGGTCATGCTGCTGGCAAGTGACGAGCTGCGCGTCGCGCTTGCCACGACCCACATACCGCTGTCACAGGTCAGCGCCTGCATAACGCGGGACAGCCTGACGCGCGTCATCCGGGTCCTGCACGAGGGGCTGCAGTCCCGCTTCGGCATCAATGTACCGCGCATCCTCGTGTGCGGGCTCAATCCGCACGCCGGTGAAGGCGGGCACCTCGGCCATGAAGAAATCGACACCCTCATCCCGGTACTCGAGACACTGCGCAAAGAAGGCCTGGACCTCGTTGGCCCGCTACCGGCGGATACGATCTTCAGTGCAGCAAATATCGCAAACAGTGATGCCATACTTGCCATGTACCATGACCAGGGATTACCGGTGCTCAAGTACAGCGGCTTCGGTCGCGCCGTCAACATCACACTTGGATTGCCGATCATCCGCACCTCCGTAGATCACGGCACCGCGCTGGAACTCGCCGGCAGCGGCCGCTGCGACAACGGCAGCCTGCTATCGGCGATCAGCTACGCCGGGGATATGGTACTACGGCAATAGCCCGCTTCTGCCACTCAGCCGGGCTCATGGCCCTTGACCTTGAACTGGCACTTGCTGTCTACAGCAGCGGAAGATCTAGCCGCAATGTTCCGGTATGATGCGATACCCGGACGGAGTGTCCGCTGCCCGAATTGACTCCCGGAGTGGTTACCCAGCTATGACAAATAATCTGCGCAATGTATTTACCCCGCACCCGAAACTGACCGAATTGCCACCCCTGGCGATGGACAAAAACGCCGTCGATGAGGATTTCCTGCGCTATTACAACCGCACCCTGGGGCGGGACAAGCAGCATTGTACGAGCCATTACCTGTATGAAGCCCTCGCCTACACCGTGCGCGACAGGCTGATGGAGCGCTGGAATAAAACCCGCTTCGCCTACGAAGAGAAAGACGCGAGGCGCGTCTGCTACCTGTCGCTGGAGTACCTCATGGGCAGAGGTCTCAGCAATGCCATGCTCAGCCTGGGGATCACCGATGCGGTGACCCGTGTCCTGCACGACTACGGGATCAAGCTGGAAGAGGTTGAGGACGCTGAACACGATGCTGGCCTCGGTAACGGTGGTCTGGGTCGGCTTGTCGCCTGTTTCCTCGATAGCTGTGCAACGCTGCAGTTACCGGTACTTGGTTACGGCCTTCGCTACGAGTATGGCATGTTTCGCCAGGAAATCCTCAATGGCTACCAGATCGAGGAGCCGGATCACTGGCTGCGCAACGGCAATCCCTGGGAGCTGGAGCGCCCGGAATATAACCAACGCATTCACTTCGGCGGCCACACCGAGTTTTATAATGATGAAAACGGCACACGGCGGGTACGCTGGGTAGATACGCATGATGTGCTGGCAGTGCCCTATGACATCCCGGTCCCGGGGTATAGAAACGACACGGTGAATAGCCTGCGTCTGTGGAAGTCCACCGCCACCGACGAGTTCGATCTCGAAGAATTCAATGCCGGCGACTATGCCGAAGCGGTAGAGTCGAAGAACGATGCCGAACATATCACCATGGTGCTCTACCCAAACGACGCCAGCGAGAATGGCAAAGAGCTGCGCCTGCGCCAGCAGTATCTGCTGGCTTCAGCGAGCCTCAAGGACGTACTGCGACGCTGGGTACAACTACATGGCAGCAACTTCGATGCATTTGCTGACAAACACTGCTTTCAGCTCAATGACACCCATCCCAGCGTCGCTATTGCGGAGCTGATGCGACTGCTGGTCGATGAGTATCGCATCGACTGGGACAGCGCCTGGAATACCGTCACCCGCTCAATGGCCTATACCAACCACACACTGCTACCTGAAGCGCTGGAGAAATGGCCGGTGCAGATGTTCCGCAACCTGCTACCGCGGCTGCTGGAGATCATCTTCGAAATCAATGCCCGCTTCCTCGCCCACGTGGCACAGCGTTGGCCCGGCGATACCGATCGGCTGCGGCGCCTGTCGATTATCGAGGAAGGAGGCAATCCCATGGTATGCATGGCATACCTGGGGATCGTCGGCAGCTACTCGGTAAACGGTGTGGCCGAGCTGCATTCGCAGTTGCTCCAGGAAGGCCTGTTCCGCGATTTCTATGAGCTTTGGCCGGAGAAATTCAACAACAAGACCAATGGCGTCACTCAGCGGCGCTGGCTTGCAATGTGCAACCCGGGTCTCTCCGCGCTCATCAACGAGCAAATCGGTGACGGCTGGATAACCCAGCTGGACAAGCTCAGGGAACTGGCGCCGCTGGCTGACGATGCGGCCTTCCAGCAGCGCTGGCGCGAGGTCAAGCTGGCCAACAAGCAACACCTCGCCGACATGGTCGAGCGTGACTGCGGCGTGAAGATAACAACTACTGCAATGTTCGATGTTCAGGTTAAGCGTATTCACGAGTACAAACGCCAGCTGCTGAACGCCCTGCACGTAATTCACCTCTACAACCGAATCAAGCACGGCGATACCGCAAACTGGACACAGCGTTGCGTACTGATCGGTGGCAAGGCGGCGCCCGGTTACGCGATGGCCAAGAACATCATCAAGCTGATCAGCAATGTAGCTAATATCATCAATACAGATCCTGACGTGGGCGACCTGCTCAAGGTAGTTTTCCTGCCCAACTATCGCATATCGATGATGGAGGTCATCTGCCCGGGTGCGGATCTCTCCGAGCAGATCTCCACCGCCGGCAAAGAAGCTTCCGGCACCGGCAATATGAAGTTCATGATGAACGGGGCTATCACTATTGGCACACTGGATGGTGCCAATATCGAAATTCTGGAAGAAGTCGGCAACGAGAACTTCTTCCTCTTCGGCCTGAACGCCGAACAGGTCGCCGAGACCCGCGGGAATTACCGCCCCTGGGATATCATTGCCGCCGACGAGGATCTGAACGCCGTCATGCAGCTATTGAAATGCGGGTACTTCAACCAGTTTGAGGAAAATCAGTTCGATAATATTATTGACTCGATTACCAGCGCCCATGATCCCTGGATGACAGCGGCGGACTTCCGCAGTTTTGTTGATACCCAGGAGCGTGTCGCAACTGCCTACCATGACAAGCCGCGCTGGACGCGTATGAGCATCCTCAACACTGCCAATAGTGGCAAATTCTCAACCGACCGGACCATGCTCGAGTACAACAGCGACATCTGGCATCTGTTACCCGTGACGCCGCTGCCACTGTAAGAAGAAGGGTAAATGCAAGGCGGCGAAAAAAGTTAATGGCGATTCTGTATGTACGAGTGATGGCATGGGTGTGATCTTGCTGTAACTGCCGTAGATGCCGCTGTTGGCTGTGATAGGGCCACATAGCAGGCCGCCGGCTAAATTTTTAGCCAGACTGTGCATATGAATTACCTGGTTAACAGATTCATTAAATTTTGCAGTCGCGTCAGGCATTCGTACCATTATCTGCATTGCCAGTCGAGGAATCGTTTTCCCCGTCATTAACAACGATTTCGTTATTCCCGTAAATAGCGCGTTCCAGTGCAACAGTTCGTTTCGTAGTAATATTTTCTGCTGGCAACTGCTGCAGTATCCCGAGTTTTTCAAGACGGTCGCGCGGTTGTCCGTGCGCACCGACGACATAAACACCTCGGCCGGCGCACAACATATCGAGCATTGCTTCTTCCAGTGCCAGCGCAGATGAAACGCCGAGGTGATTCACCTTGCTGATGTCGATTATCAGTGCGCGACATGCTTCATTACCCGAGTTCTTGCGCGTGATTGCACGCGAGACACCGAATATCATAGTACCGGTCAGTTGCAGCAGCAGTACTTTTCCGCCTGCTGATTCCATCAAATCGCGCTCATAACCGCTCAGTTCAATATCAGAATTCTCCGGGTCAGTCACCGCCTTGACATCATTCGCCTGGAGATCGGACAGGCGGGTAATCGTCATTACGTTCGCTACAAACAGGCCGAGTCCTACTGCTATAATCAGATCCACAAAGACGGTTAATGCGATAACACCATAGGTAATCAGAGCGCCCCTGATTGAAAGCTGGTGCGCACGTTTCAGAAATCTCCAGTCAATAATATTGATGCCTACTTTCAGCGCAATGGCAGCAAGTACAGCGAGGGGAATTAAGGCTGTAAGACCAGCGACCCATAAAATCACGATCAGCAAGATGCCGACACGTACAAGTCCGGATAATGCTGTACGCGCGCCGGCCTGAATATTCACAACCGTACCCATGGTTGCGCCTGCGCCGGGAAGGCCGCCAAAAAGACCCGACATCATGTTGCCAATACCCTGGCCAATGAGTTCCTTGTTTGAGTTATGTTGCTGATTCGTCAGGCTGTCGGCAATGACGGAAGTCAGCAATGCATCGATGCAGCCAAGTATGCCGAGAACGATAGCATCCAGCAGCATCTCCTGCCATTGTTCGATGCTGAACGCGGGCATCTGCAATGCCGGCAGACCGGTTGGTATCTCACCAATGCGGCGTATTTCACCGGAGTTCAAAAGCAGAATGGATACAAACGTGCCAACAAGCAGTGCCAGCAGCGGCGGTGGCATGTAACGTCTATACCTTACGGGCATTAAAAACAGGATAGCCAGCGTTATCAGCGCCAGAACGGTTTCTTCCGGCTGTATTTTGGCGATTAAGCCGGGCAGGTTTTCCAGTACGCCGATAACACCGCCATCGGGTACGGCTTGTCCCAGCAACGGAGCTAATTGCAGGATGATGAGGATGATGCCGATGCCGGACATGAAACCGGAAACCACACTGTAGGGCATCAAGGTTACGTACTTGCCAAGTCGCAGCGCACCAAAAAGAATCTGGAACATGCCCGCCATGATGACTACGGTGAAAGCCATCGCCATGCCGTTTGCCGGATCGGATGCGATGAGCTTGGCAATGACAGCAGTGAAGATCACTGTCATCGGTCCGGTAGGCTCGGAGATCAAAGTCGGCGAACCACCGAACAGGGCCGCAAACAGACCGACCATGATTGCGCCGTAAAGCCCTGCCTCGGCACCGGCACCGGACGCGACACCAAAGGCCAATGCCATCGGCAGTGCGATGACCGCAGCAGTGACACCGCCAAATATATCGCCGCGCAGATTACCGGTGTTTATCTCGTTAAGTATTCGCATTAAATCACACGATCATCAGACGTCATTGCGCAACATGATCATGTTTAATTGTTGAACATGATTATGAGTGCGATTGTATTCAATTACTTGTTAAAAGTCACAATAGTTGCCATAGAAGAGCGTCGTTGATAACGACGGCAGCAGCTACTTTTTTTTTGCAATCTTTTTCTTTCGCATAGTGGTTTTCCTTGCGGTTTTCTTCGAGTTTTTCCTTGCGCTATTCTTTGAGCTTTTCAGCAGGTGTTTCAGCGCGGGCCACATGCCTTGCAGGCGCTCGCAGATTCGGGGTTCATTGTCCACTGTAAATTCAAGGAAGGTCTTCGCGACCAGCGAAAGTTCCTTGCCTTTTGGATAGACGATGTACCAGTGGCGCAGAATAGGGAAGCCTTTGACGTCGAGAATTGCCACAGGTCCATCGGCGCCCTCGAGCGTGAGCGTATGCAAGGACAGCACTGATAATCCCAGGCCGCCATTTATAGCGTGCTTGATGGCCTCATTACTACCGAGTTCCATGCGCACCGTGGGGCGGAGACCGTACTTGTTGAAGGTTCTGAAAGTCGCATCGCGGATACCAGACCCGGCCTCGCGAACGATGAACGGTTCCTTTGCGATCTCCGCAAGAGGTATATTTTTCTTGCCGACCAGCGGATGGTCACGTGACGCCATGATCACCAGGGGATTGGGTGCGAAAGGATAGACTTCGACCTCGAGTTCATCTTCCGGTGCCTGCCCCATGATGTAGAGGTCGTCCTCATTGGCATGCATCCGTTCAATGATATGCTCGCGGTTGGTGACCTTGAGCGCGAGATCGATGCCGGGGTACAGCCGGCTGAATTCACCGAGGATTTCGGGGGCGAGATACTTGGCGGTGGTAATCACACCCAGGCGCAGGCGTCCGCTCTTCATGCCCTTGAGGTCGGCCAGTTTCATTTCCAGGTTTGCGAGGGTCTCAAACATCTTGCGGCATGCCGCGTAGAGTTCGAGCCCGGCTTCGGTGGGTTCCACATTGCGTCCCACATGTTCGAACAGGGGCAGCCCCATCGCCTCGGTCAGTTTTCGAATCTGCATCGAAACCGTTGGCTGGGTCAGGAACAGATCCTCAGCCGCGCGGGTAAAGCTGCCCAGCCTGACAATAGCTTCGAGCACCTGCAGTTGGCGCAGAGTCACATGCCGGATCAGATAGTCGGGCATTGAGCCAGCCGGTGTGAAACCGTTATTATGAATTTCCATCGTCATCTACGTATCGCGGGTCAGCAGTCAGCCTGCTGTCTACCCGGCCAGCGATGTTTCGAATTTCTCCGGGCCTGGCACAGCCACGTCAAAAACGAAATCGGCGGGGTGTCAGGCATTATTGTGGAAACAACCTGTGCATAGCTGTTAACTCCTGATGGTGAGGCTATGACCGTTGTGGATGGTTTGTGGCTTTACGAGGCGCAACCCCGGCTGCCGTATTAGTGTCTCCTGGAATAACGTCATGACCCGCAGAAACCAGACCAATACTGCAACTAACAGTAAATCCAGGTACTGTCATCTGGAGTATCCCGCTTTAAACCCGCGTAAGGTATCGCTCCAGGTCTATATTTATAAAAATCAATACTAGTATGATTATGTATAGATAATCAACTATATGCTACAGCCTAGTCCGGCCAGACCCGCCTGCCACCCTGGTAAGGGTCTTTCGATGCCTGTGGTGTGTCTTCCCTGGCCTGCGTGGCCTGTTTCGCCGGTGTAGATGAATTTGATGCTTTGGCGGTCGCAGCGCGCTTGCGGGTGACGCTTTCATTCTTTGCCGGTGCTGCAGATGTCGAGGAAGCCTTTGTCTTGTGCATCGAGTCCATCAGCTTCTGCCGTGTTTTATCCGTGGTTGTCATGTTGCGTTACCTCGTGGATTAATTGATCGATTTCCGTGACGGCATCGATGCCGCGACGGCCCATGTCGAATACGCTGCGGCCCTCGAGTGCGCTGTTTCGATAGACCGCGCGGCGACGCAAGGCGGTATTCGCGAGCGGCAGCGCGATTACATCCAGCGCCTCACGAACAAGTCGTGACAGCGTGGTGCGTGCTTCAAGTTGATTGATCACAAGCATCGCCCGCAGCGACGGATTGGTTTTTCTTGCGCTGGTGATCGCCCGTTCGATGTGTACCGTGGCCCACAGATCCATGGGCGATGGCTGTACCGGGATCAATGCCATGTTGCAGATATCCAGCACTGCGCTGGTTTGCGGGGCATGAACCGAAGGCGGGCAATCGATCACGATGTACTGGTAATTCTGCAGCAGGCTGGCAGTTTGAGCGGGTATGTCATCGCTTGCGGAGTATACCGGAAATATTCCTGCCTCATCCGCTATAGCATGCCATTGCAGTGCCGACCCCTGCGGATCTGCATCAATGATTGCGATACTGGCCTGTCTCGAAAGTCCGGCGGCCAGATTGACACTTAGTGTGGTTTTACCAGCGCCTCCCTTGTTGCCGACCACGGCAATAACAGGCATCGTCGATGTGCTCAGTTGGTGATTTCGTCAGCCAGAGTGTCTAGCTGCTGTGCGAACTGATGCTTCTCGTTGCTCAGCGCTTCTTCACCGTCTTCGGCGTGAATCGTCATGTTCACATAGTCTCGACCAAACCCCATGTCAGGGTAAAGCCCTTCGCGCTCCGACAGATCCGCAGCCCGGTCAAGGAAATCACGCAGGGAATTATAATCCTGGAATTCGTATCGACGTTCGAGGCGTACCGGTCGGCTTCGTTCCCGCCATTGTTCCTTCATCGTAAACTCCGCTTCATGTGATGTTGTTTACTGCTGTATTCCCATCACCCTGCTGCAGTTGCTGCAGCCACTGCTCCAGGTCTTTCGCGTGCTCCTGTTCTTCGCCCAGCAGGGCTTCGAAAAACACCCGTCCGTCATGATCGCCTGTGCGGGCACAGTGCCTGGTTGCGGCTTCGTACAGGCTCACCAGTTCCTTCTCGAATGCGTAGTCATGCAGCAGTAGCTGTTGCAGATTGCTGCCCAGGCGTACCGGACGCAATTGTGATGCGTTCGGCGCCACGCCCAGCGCAAGCATGCGACTGATGATCCGATCGGCATGCCTCAGCTCTTCGCCGGCTTCGGCACTGAACTTCGCGGCTACCTCGGCCAGGCCCCACCTGTCTGCAAGCCGGGCCTGTGTGCTATAGAGCTGGACCGCGGATAGTTCGAGGCTGAGGGCGCGACCGAGGTAACCGAGTACCGTTTGATCAGCTTGAACGGTTAGCATGACGACCGATCTGTCAGTCTTTCAGCAACCAGTCACTCAACTGCGCAGCGGACGATTGCCGCCGGATCCGCTCAGTATGGGTTCGACTTCGGAATGCGGGCGGGCAATGATATGCGCAGCCACCAAACCGTCACCAACGCGCTCACAGGCATCTGCACCCGCACGCACGGCCGCATTGACGGCACCGGTTTCACCACGCACGAGGACGGTGACGTAACCGCCACCGACGAAGTCGCGCCCGATGAGGTGAACCTCGGCGGCCTTGGTCATGGCGTCGGCCGCCTCGATGGCGGGAACCAGCCCGCGGGTCTCGATCATGCCGAGGGCAATGCCAATTTTTTCGTTGGCCATGGTCATTTTCTCCTGTTTTATCTGTTAGCTAAAAAAAAGCCCCTGCCATCAGGCAGCAGCAGCGCTATCCGCAATGCCACCGGTCGGAAGAACCGGCTCAACTTCACGATGCGGACGGGCAATGATATGGGCAGCAACCAGGCCGTCACCAACACGCTCACACGCATCAGCGCCGGCACGAACAGCCGCGTTGACGGCACCGGTTTCACCACGCACCAGCACGGTCACATAACCACCGCCGACGAATTCACGACCTATCAGTCGCACTTCAGCCGCCTTGGTCATGGCGTCAGCCGCCTCAATTGCCGGGACCAAGCCGCGGGTCTCGATCATTCCCAGTGCAATGCCGTAATTGTCATTTGCCATTTTACTATCTCCTAGGTTGTTGAGTTGTTTAACTCACACTTAAAAAAAACTTACAACGATTAACCCGTTGCTACTGTTACACCGGTCGGCTGATCATTCTCAGTCTCCCAGAAATCAATGATGCCCCCGATCGTCAGGTCGGTGAGGATCTCGAAATTGCCGGTTGCATATCGTGCTGCTGAACCGCTCATGGTGAACACCCAGTTACCCTCGCGTGTCCCGACCGGATCAACAGCAACCAGTCTCTTGCCATCCCTGTCGCGCAAGATCCGCAGGCTGACATGCTCTAACCCGGCTACACGATTCGTGCATACCAGCGGCTCCTCGACCTGCAAGATATCCATTATTGCTCCGCCTCTTCAGGCTCCCAGTGATCAATGATTCCGACAATTGTGAAATCACTCGGATATTCCTTGCTACCGGCCGCTTCGCGCGCCGCGGAACTGCCGACACAGATTACCCAGTCGCCGGGCTTGCAGCCGACCACGTCGACAGCCACCAGCTTCGAACTGCCGTCACGTACTACCTGCATGTGCTTGTGTTCCAGCCCGGGGATGCGGTTGGTCGCGACCAGGGGTTTTTCTACCTGACAGATCTTCATCAGTGCGCTCCGGTTGCGGCAGACGTCTTCACAGAACAGTCCAGTATTTCGAGCTGGCCTGGCGCGTTGATGTCGCGCACTACCTGCAGGGTATGCAGCAGACCGCGATCGCTCAGCTCTCGATAGCGGGTGTGCAGCGCATCCGCCACCCGGTGACAGTGTTGCTCGGCACGCTCACGCCCACCCGGTACATTGCCGTGATAGTCATAACGCACCACGATCGGTACCGGCAATCCGTGCGAGACATTCAGCCCGGTGAAGATACTGATGCCCACATCCAGGTCTTTGGCCGCTTCCTCGACGGTATTCATGTAGGCGAAGAACGTCAGGTTGCGCAGCTGCACTTCCTCGAAGCCGATGCCTGCGCCGATAAAGCGTTCCGCATGGCCGATGTCGCTGTAATGGCCGCCGTAATAGCCGCGCACGTACTCGATCTGGGAAAGATTGTTGGTCAATACAAAAACGATGAAGCGCGCCATACCCTCTGCAAGGCCGGCGCCACCCTTGTGGCTCACGTGTTCCGCGATCCACTTCTGCGCCTCTCCGGCACTCATGTGTGCCGTTGCCTCATACACCTCCAGGCTGTCGATATAGTTTTCAAGGTCAATCGAACCGTTCGCATCCGGCATGTGGATGCGGATCGCATCGGTGTCCGTATCCATGCCGATCAGCAGGCAGTCAATCGACGCTCCGCAGCAGTGCGTGTTCTGCACGGCCTGCTGGAAACCGAGCAGGCGGTCGCGTCCACCCTGCGCGGCCTTCAGGGTATCGGAACCATGCGCGGCACAGCCTTCGTGCTGCGGGTCGACCGAGCTGTGGTGATAGACCACTGCCTTCAGGTAACGGGTGGGCTCGTCCGGCATGTTCGGCTTGCCCTCGCGAAACCGTACCAGTTCGGTCTTCACCCACTTCTCCAGACTGTCCTCGATGTCGAACATGGCTCCGGCATAGGAACGGCGGCGCACGGCCTTGTAAGGCAGGCGCAGCACGTAGCGAATCACGTGTGCCAGGCGGCCGTCCGCACAGGGTGAGATATCAAGCAGGTGGAAACCGCAATCCTGCAGAAAGGCCTGGAACTGCTCGTCGCTGTTGTCACCCAGCGGGTCGCGGCTGAACACCTCGTCACAAAAGCGGTGGTAGGTTTCAAATACAGTCCAGGCAAACAGGCCGCGCATGTCGAGCTGTTCAACCCAGGCGTCCTCGAGCAGCACCTGCGGCAGTTCAAACCCGAGGTGCGCACGCGCAAGCGCCTGGGCCTGTTGAACGAAACCGGCTTCGTGCTGCAGCGCCGAGACCTGCTTGAGTGTCGGCACGATGGCGTCGAAGGCTTCCTTTACGCTGCTCTCGTAGGCATAGAGGTGTGTGTTTTCCTGGCGATTGGTCAGGGTATGCGAACCCCCTGCCTGGTGCGCACCTGTAACACCGCCGACGCTTGCCACCGGTGTCTGCACCGCCCTGTCACCGGGACGCCCGGGCGATGCGGCTGCCGGACTACGGCGCGTGAAGCGATTCTGCCTTTTGCGTGCGCTCAACATGCGAGTTCCGTTCGCGGATTATCCGCGAGCACCTCCCGAGTAGGTAACCAGGGAACCCTTGCCCGTGTTGCCACTGCCGCCGGTCACCTTGCTGACCGGCACAGGCACTTGCTCGTTGCGCTTCTGCTCCATGGCCATCGATTGTGCCGACCCATGACGCAGGGTCGGATTGCGATGGGTCGCTGAAACACCTTCCGTGCCGGTTGTGCTGCCGCCGCGCTCCCAGTCATCGCCGGTGATCTTCAGGCCGGCATCCTGGCCTTCGCCAGTGATACGCGACTTGACCCGGCCTTCAATTTCTTCGGCCACAACGGGGCGCAACTCGGCCGCCTGCACCGAGTCAGTGCCGAAACGCGCCTCCTCCGTACCGCTGACCTTGCCGGTTGCCATGCCGAAGGGGCCGGTGATATGACCCTGCTCGTAACGGCTTCCGGTCACGCCTGTGGAACCCAGCGCCTGCTGCGCACCGCCTGATGGGGAGGTCACGCTGAACTGCTGCCCGGGGGCGCCACTATCAATAGCCTGCGGGAAATCCGGGCTGGCGGTATCGGCCGGTGTAGCGGGGCAGGCATCGGCGAACTGGTCAGCACCGACATACGGGGTGCCGGAAACCGGCTCGCAGGCACCCTTGCGGTCACCGGTCGTCTTGCCGCCCACACCGGGTTGCACACCGGTCATGACGGAACCGGGAGTGCTGCGCATTGGACGCGTACGGGCGGTAACCGCCGCAGCCTCGTCCGTCGAGCAGAACATCTGGTATTGCTCGGAACCCGCGTACGGTGTACCGGTCACGGCCTTGCAGCTGCCCGGCTCATCACCGGTTACGCTGCCTGAACGACCGGTCATGGTGCCGGTCACGGCCTTTCCCTTGAGCGTTCCGGATACGCCAACCTTGCGGTCCTGCGGTTGCGGGGTGCTTTTGCAGAACCCGCTGAACTGTTCCTGGCTAGTGTAGTCATCACCGGTGACGTCACGGCAGCTGCCGGCCTCGTCACCGGTCATACGCTCGCGGCGTCCCACCGTGGTGCCGGTGACACTGCCACCACGCAGTGTGGCGCTGACGCCGACCTTGCGAGGAGCCGAGCCGATCTCCACCGGCTGGGTGTACTGGGTACCAGTCAACTCACGTGCCATGCCGCGCTCGTCGCCCGTGACCTTCTCGGAACGGCCGACATTGGAACCGGACAGGACCTTGCCCTTGCGGGTCTCTTTCTGCGTGACCTTGCTCGGCCCCTTGCTGAGTAGCTCGCCGCAATAGGCCTGCGACTGCTCGGCCGTAATGTACTCGTTGCCGGTCACCCGCTTGCAGGTGCCCGGTTCGTTGCCGGTCACATTGGTGCCGCGACCCATCATGTTTCCGCTGACGGGGTTGCCGTGCGAGGTCTGTGTCACAGAAACCTTGCGCGGCCTGTTGTTCGGATCGCTCTGACAGAATGCGCGGAAGATATCTGCACCCAGGTATTCGGTTCCGGTGATGGTGCGACAGGTGCTCGGTTCATCGCCGGTGACGCTGCTACTGCGTCCCACCATGGTGCCGGTTACGGTCTGGCCATGTTCGGTCTCACTGGCACCCACCTTCCACGGCTGGTCCTCGGATGCGCCGCTTGCTGCGGCCGGCTTCGGACGCACGCGGCCACAGGGGCTGGATTTCTTCTGCCCGGAGGCGCCATTGAGGCTGCGCTGTTCGCGCACCGACCTGGACAGTTCGCGACTGCTCAGGCCGGGATTGCCGGCACGCGCGGTC
>JBATIF010000218.1:0-6694 GCA_049667605.1 Gammaproteobacteria bacterium | reverse complement strand
TGCCTATGTGCTTGTGACAATCCTCGATTCAGTGATTGCATGGACCCTGGCGGGGTTTGTGATGGCATGGTTTGTCGGCCGCCAGCGGGCCTGAGGAACGCTTTATCCGGACAGCCGGGGTTTGATTTTCAGAAATTCAGAATAAGGGGGATATAAAAAAATGGACAGGAAAGACAATATGCCGATATGGGTTTTTCTGGCTTTTTCCAGTATTGAAACCAGGAAAGCGGCCCTGATACTGATATGGGTCTGCGTGCTATTTACAATCTATTGCATTCCCTGGTCGCGGCTGTTCATGGGCAGCGACTGGGTTGAAAAAATATTCCTCATCGATGACTGGAGCTGGCTTGCGATGATGATCCCGATTGTGCTCTGGTACTGGTTGAGTTTACGCTGGGTTGATAATAATTCTGCCTGGGAAGACGCCGGGAAAAATTAGGCGGCACACGCGCAGGATATTCATGCATGTCTGCCACATGACTCATGTACGCTCCGCATACTCCAGGAAAGACATGAAATGGATATCTGGGTAGACGCCGATGCCTGTCCCGCGGTGATCAAGGATGTTTTGTTCAGGGCCGCCGAGCGCACCGGGACGCGGCTAACGCTTGTAGCCAATCAACCCGTGCGTGTACCGCCATCACGCTGGATTAAATTTATCAAGGTTGCGCCTGGTTTCGACGTTGCCGACAACGAAATCGTCAAAAGGCTTGCACCTGGTGATCTTGTTATTACCGGGGATATTCCCCTGGCTGCCGAGGCGATTGAGAAAGGTGCCCGAGCACTCAATCCCCGCGGTGAATTATATTCGGCAGATAATATAAGAGCGCGTCTGAATATGAGGGATTTTATGGACACGCTCAGAGCCAGCGGCATCAATACCGGCGGCCCGCCGGCGCTAAGCCATGGTGAACGGCAGGCTTTTGCAAATAACCTGGACAGGTTGTTAACCAGGCATGCAAATAGTTCATAACGATGCTGCCGGACCGCTAATTGCGAGCATGCTGCATGAAAAATTTCGCCACTAAATTCGGTAAATTCCTTGGAATCGAGTTATCTCCGGTTAGCCATGCAGAACGCATTGCCTCGGCAGCCGGCGGTTTCACTGCAATCCTGTCTGTCTTTTTTATCAGCCAATGGTCGGTTGGCGCTGCTGGTGCAGGGATACTGGTCGCCTCGATGGGTGCATCCGCGGTGCTGCTTTTTGCAGTGCCGCATGGCCAGTTATCGCAACCCTGGCCTGTTCTTGGCGGTCATATCGTCTCTGCAATTATCGGTGTTGGCTGTGCGCAGGCGTTTGCCAATGAAATACTCGCAGCCAGTGCCGCCGTTGGGCTTGCGATCGGGTGCATGTATTACCTCAAGTGTATTCACCCCCCGGGAGGGGCGACGGCGCTTTCGGCCGTTGTTGGCGGGGAGGCAGTACGGGCGCTTGGCTACCAGTATGTCATCACTCCGGTACTGATGAATGTTGTCATTATTCTTGCCGTTGCCTTTTTATTCAATTACCTGTTTCCGTGGCGCCGCTATCCTGCAAGTCTCCAGGCAAGCAACAAAGACCTTGGCGGGATTGTACCGCCAGCCGGCACGGCTGATATATCCCACGCTGATTTTGTCTATGCACTCAGCCAGGTTGACTCGTTTATAGATGCAGGCGAAGACGATCTGCTGCGTATTTATGAGCTTGCGACCCACCGGTCGCACAGCAGGCACATTGATGCGAACGACATTGTTCCTGGTGGCTATTACAGCAACGGCAAGCACGGCGATGACTGGTCTGTGCGCCAGGTGATCGATGAATCACGCAGCGAAAGTCCGGAAAAAGATATACTGACATACAAGGTTGTAGCCGGGCACGGTCGTCATGGCCCGGATTGCATGACGCGGATGGAATTTGCGAACTGGGCGAAATACCGTGTCACCAGGGACGAGGAAAACTGGAAGCGGTTCGTGCAGACCTGAAAGCGGTTTTCCGACCGGTATGCTTTAAATTGATTTTATTGCCGCACAGAGACCAGCATGTCGGACTATGACGAAATAATAATAACCGAGGTCTATCCGCAACAAGCACGGCAACTCCGCTACCTCATCGGGCTTGCAGCGCTGCTGCTGGCCGTGGGCCTGGTTGCGCCGATAGCCACATTGAGCAAGTTTATCCTTGTGCAGAATACATTTTCAGTTTTATCCGGGGTGCTTGAATTATTCAGGGAGAGGCAGTTCTTCCTGTTTCTGCTGATTACCGGCTTCAGTGTGGTACTGCCGATTCTCAAGCTCGGTGTTCTCTACCGGCTGGTCAGCCGCAATTCATCAGCACGGGAGCAGACGAAGCGCCTGTTGCACTGGATGCACCTTTACGGGAAGTGGTCGATGCTCGATGTATTTGTGGTGGCGGTTCTCGTGGTCATGGTGAAGTTGGGTGCGATTGCCAATGTAGAAATGCGTTACGGGCTGTATGCCTTTGCGGCATCCGTGCTGCTGACCATGTATGTCACTGCACGTATCGTGGGTCTGGCTGACGAGCCACATTGATGACTTTGCCGCTGTAAAAGCGCCCGGGAGGCTTCATCCCGGGTTAAAACAGAGGCATAATGAGGCGCCTGAAAGCGCCGGAATGCTGGCCACCGCAAGCGCATCGAAGGGGTTCTTTTTGAATGGTTTAGCGCGCCAGTGATGATACAATCGCACGCGATCACGCCGCAGATTGCCCCTGTCAACCCGGTGGTTACATGAGTGATGACCCGGAATCGATTTTACAGATGAGCGGGCTTCAGTCCGGGAAGTGCCCGGATTTCAGAAATCCGGTTTTTAATCAATGGTTACGAGACTAATGGAGATTGTTATGAAAGCTGTCGTAAAGGGTATTGTTTCTATCCTGCTGTTTTCCCTGGCACTGGGTGCGCAAGCGGTGCTGGCCGAAGATATCAGCAGCGATAAAGACCAGGATTCAATGTCGCAGGAACAGGGCACCATGGTAGAAAAGGCCGGTTCCATGGCAGCGGGGGAAGACGTGATACAACCCGTGGAGGTGATGACGAAGGAGCAGTTGAAGCAAAAGAAAGCCGATATGAAGGCGGAGGAGAAGGCGGAGCGCGCCCGAATCAAGGCTGAGAAGAAGGCCGAGCGTGACCGGGTCAAGGCGGAGCGCGACCGGGTCAAGGCTGAGGAGAAGGCGGAGCGCGCACGGATCAAGGCCGAGGAGAAGGCCGAGCGCAAGCGGATCAAGGCCGAGAAGAAGGCCGAGCGTGACCGGGTCAAGGCCGAGAAGAAGGCAGAACGCGAGCAACGCAAGGCGGAGAAGAAGGCAGAACGTGAACGCCGCCGTGAAGCACGCAAGCAAAAGAAAGCAATGGAAGCGCAGGATCCGAAGAACCGTCGTCCACTGGACGAGAACTTCGGAAATTTCTAGCTGACAGCCGGCAGGTAACAGTCACCTGCATGCCAGGACTCCGGGTGTGGAACACCTGTCAGCGTCAGCCAGGCATGTATGTCTTCGCCGTAATGTGACTGCATTTCACATCGCGGGTTTTTTTAACATCAGTTATCCAGGAGATTTTGTATGAAGGTTGCCTATATATTTTCCAGCCAGGGCCACACGGTGTCCTACAAGCTTGGACAGATGATTCTGCCGCAGCTTGAAAATGATGCGCATGGCGTTGACGTGGTGGGCATGTTTTTCTTTGAAGACAACGCCTATGTGCTGGTAAAGGGCAACCCGCTGGGGGAGCGGCTGGCGAAGGTTGCCAGTGAAAAGGGCATGTTATTGATGGGCTGTGACAAGTGCTGCTACGAGCGTGAGATAGATGGCAAGCTCGTCGATGGTGCCGTTATCGGCTGCTTCCCGAACCTGTACGAAGCCCTTTCCGGGAACATGCCTGACCAGGTGATCACCCTGTAAACCTGGCGCCAGGTGAACCTGCCGAAGCAGGTAATCACTGCGTTGGAGCGCCTTGCAGGCGCGATAATGATTCGCAACCGGCTATCGCGCCTGCAAGGCGCTCCAACGAATCTATTCTTTGTTACTCCGCGATCCTGATCAGCTTGCTCTCGATGCCTTGTTTATTGAGCAGCTGGCGTGCCTTGTTGAGCATATCAAGCTGCTTGTAGGGGCCGACGCGCACGCGGTGGTAGGTATCGGTGTTATTGAATGTGACCGTCTGGATGCCTGTCTCCAGCCCGAGCAGGTTCAGCTCGGCCTTGAAGCGGTCGGCCTGTTCATGGTTGCGGAATGAGCCTACCTGCAGGTAGTAGGTGCCGGGTTTTTCAACCTGCTTGATGCCTGCCTCGGTCTTGCCCTGGATTTCCTGCTCCGGGATTACGACTTCCATCTCGGGCAACAGGGTGTAGAAGTCAAAACGCGGTTTTGGCGGCGGCGCGGTTGCCTGTTTCTGCTTGCGTACCTCTGGAGATACCCGGGGCGTTAGCTCTGCTGCGGGGATCTGCGCGCCTGTTGCAACGGCGTGCTGGCCGTCCGGCTGCATCTTTATGTAGACCAGGAAGGCTGCAAACAGCCCGATTGACAGTCCGGTGATGAACGTCAACCAGGGCGAGACCGGCTTGCGTTTTTTCTTTCTCTGGGCCCGGTGTTTGTAGTCTCTCGGCATTACATGGCATCCGGTGCAGACACGCCCAGCAGTCCGAGGCCATTGGCGATCACCTGGCGTGTTGCCTCGATCAGGTTGAGTCGTGCATTGCGCAGCGGGCCGTCTTCAACGAGGAAGGTGTGCGCGTTGTAATAGGTATGAAAATCGTTGGCCAGTTCACGCAGGTAGTGGGTCAGCTGATGCGGCTCGTGACTGAGGGCGGCAGACTCCAGCACCTCCGGGTAGCGGGACAGTTTTATCATGAGTTCCTGCTCATGTTCTTCATGCAGTGCAGCAAGCCCGGCATTGCCGGCCGCCCTGTCCCAATCAAGCTGCTTTTCCTGCAATTGCCGCATGACGCTCATGACGCGCGCATGTGCATACTGGATATAATAAACCGGGTTTTCGTTGGACCGGGACTTGGCGAGATCCAGGTCGAAGTCCATATGCTGCTCGCATTTTCGCATCACGTAGAAAAACCGCGCAGCATCGTTACCGACCTCGTTGCGCAGCTCGCGCAGGGTGACGAATTCGCCGGAACGCGTCGACATCTGTGCTTTTTCACCGTTGCGATAGAGGATGGCGAACTGTACCAGCAGCACATCGAGCCGCTGCGGATCATCCCCGAGTGCCTGCAATGCCGCCTTTACGCGCGGGATATAGCCATGGTGGTCGGCACCCCAGACATCGATAACACGGTCGTAACCACGCTCCAGCTTGTTTGCATGGTAGGCAATGTCAGAGGCAAAGTAGGTGCTCTGGCCATTGTCGCGCACCAGCACGCGGTCTTTTTCATCACCGAAACCGGTGGAACGGAACCAGAGTGCGCCACCCTTTTCATAAACATGGCCGGCCTGTTGCAGCCGTTCAATGCCCTTTGCCACGGACCCGGTTTCCGTCAGCGAACGTTCCGAGAACCATTCGTCATAGACCACGCCGAATTCCTTCAGGTCCTGGCGGATGTTGTGCAGGATGGCGTTGAGGCCCTCGTCGAAGACCTTCCTGTAGTCGGCGGCACCCAGCAGTGACCGGGCGCGTGCAATGACGGCGTCGATATGGGTTTCCTTGTCACCACCCGCCGGTTCGTCCGCCGGCACATCATTGAAGACATCATCCGCGGGACGCCTGAAATGCTCGCCATGTTCACGGTGCAGCGTGGCGCCGATATCCCAGACATAATCGCCCTGGTAGCCATTGGCCGGGAACGGTATGTCCTCGCCGCAGAGTTCGAGATAGCGCAGGTAGACACTGGCGGCGAGGATATCCATCTGCCGGCCGGCATCGTTGACGTAATACTCGCGGTGGACCTGATAGCCAACCGCTTCCAGCAGATCGGCAACGGCTGCACCGTAGGCGGCCCCGCGCCCGTGCCCGACGTGCAACGGACCGGTGGGATTGGCGGAGACGAACTCCACCTGGATACGTTTTCCGGCACCGTACCGGCTGAGGCCAAAGCGGCCGCCCTGCTCAAGGATGTCACCGATAACGCTGTGCCAGGCATCCGCGCCCAGGTAAAAATTGATAAACCCCGGCCCCGCGATTTCGACCTGTTTAATATGCCCGCCGGTTTCGATCAGGCCAACAATCTTTTCAGCCAGGTCACGCGGCTTGCTGCGCGCGGATTTTGCCAGGACCATCGCGAGGTTGCTGGCGTAATCACCGTGCGCCCGGTCGCGGGTCCGCTCGATCATGACATTCGGCGCAATCTCCGCCGGCAGTTCACCACTGGCCTGCAGCCTGGCGACCGCATCGGTGAGTACTTGTATGAGGTGCTGTTTCAATTGGGTTGTCTGATCGGTTAGAGGAACGGTTTGTATACGCATAATTGTCTGGTTTCAGAGGGCTGCCTATTATCCCGTCCACCGGTCCAGTTGCAACCGACAAGGCCGGATCCAGCGGGGGTCGATAAAATGCCTTTCCCGGATTGAGCTGCCCTCCACCCGGGCCGCACAATTCACTTCTCACTTCTCACTTCTCACTCCTCACTTCTCACTTCTCACTTCTCACTTCTCACCTCTAACTCCTAATAGGTATCCGCCGGGTCGACGTCCACGGACCAGCGCACCTGGCGGGCCAGTTTGTCCTGCTCCAGCTGGCGAACCAGCGTGCCGAGC
>JBATIF010000217.1:0-5436 GCA_049667605.1 Gammaproteobacteria bacterium | reverse complement strand
TGCTAAATACCCAGAATTTTCTGCATCGACCAGCATGTTCCGTTATGGTCTTCCGGTTTTGACTGGTTACTGCGATTTTCATCTCTACCTCATGTCTTGGACGCACAACATATAAGCATTTATCCGTTGTGCGCAGCATGACGTATAAATGTCTGTTGGACTAAGCCACCACCGGCGATGGGTAGTCTTAAATATAGAGGGGATTGTATCCGTCAAGAATGTTCTTGTCGAAGTCTGCCGATTAGTTTATCCACCCAATAACTTCAACCACAATGGCAGCTATCGGGTGCCAACAACCGACCTTCAGCACAAGCAAAAGCGGTAGCAAACGACATGCGTATGCCTTTCTCATGCATTTTTCGCATTAGTACGTACTTCCGATGGCAGAAAAACCACTAATTAGAGATCCGCACCAACCAGGTAGTGGACAATTTTTTGAATAGCCAGAATGTTGACCTGGATCAATATCCAATTCATGCCTTTATAATACTTTCTTTCACAGATAGAAGAATGAGTAGTAGTCATCCACACCCATGTAACTAAAATCAGTTTCATTATTTTGGGGTTATGAGCCGGGTGGTAAAATTAGGGTCGCAACCGAAACACGTGTCCGTATTTTCTCGCCATCAGGGAGTACAGCGATATGACAAAAATCACCACAAACGAAGCCTTCAGAGAATCACTAAGCTCACTTACACTCGCGCAACAGCGTGCTGTTAGCGCCAGATTCATAGAAAACGTGCTGGACCTGGCACATGCCAGCTGCATCAAGCAGGCACCAGCTATACTCAGCAAAATTGACGATATTTCCGCAGAGGATCTTGAAAATGCCTACCATTCTGCACATTCAGTCTATGTGCATACGTCTCCCCGGTCCCATTTTTCGCTTCTGGACTATAAGCAACAAGCAGAACATTTAGTCGCCGAGGCCTGCATGCACTGCCTTGCGCCAACATATTACGAAACCAGAAAACACCACTTAGCAGAACGAGTATCGATGTACTGCCTTATGGCACGGACCTGTGCCAGCATTGATCACGAAGGAAACTATCCAAAATTCACGGATACAGAAGATCTGGTAAAGAAGGAAGTGGACGCCCAATATGAGATACTCAGCAGGTATCTGGAAGCTATCTGATATGTAGGGTGTAGTTAGATCTTCATTCTGTTGGGAGTGCGACGAGAACATCAACACTGGCTGCATTCATAAAACAGGTTGCAGACGAACCAGACATCCACTGGATTCAATGTTTGCCATGGGAACCTACCATTATTAGGTCAATACCGTGCCTCTGTCCTTAAATGTCAGTTAAAGTGGACTTTCAAACATTCAGGCTGAAACGCTGTACTTCCGCATTGGGTCGGAGATGGCCTGTTAGCGAAATCTTATTTTGATTCAGGCACTAGGTCCGGTATCGGGTAGAAACCTGCCGTTCATTTTTGCTATGGGATTACCGCCTGGCAATTCCGTGTACGGGGAACATCGGCCATTAACGGTCATTGCGGCTTTTTCAACTTGGGCGACTGGTAACGGTCACAAGCGCGGAACTGGCCTATAACAATAGTGATGTTGCGGTGGCCAATGGTGCCGCAACCCGGAACGAGAGAACTTACCAGTCTTCCATGGGTGTCCTGCCAGACATCCAGCTCCATTCCACGTCGGTCATGAACCAGGTGTAGGCCTCGAGGTCACTGACGCCCCACTCCTGGAACGCCCGGACCCCCTCGAACAGCGCAGAGGCGTGGTCGCCGCGGGGCTCATTGAGCAAGTCATTGAAGCATGCCATCAGGTCGCTGGGCTTATCGGGCGCCGATTCGAGGGCCCTGGGCAGCCACTTGTGGTAAGGGAAGAGCCTGCGGTTGTGTGCCAGGATCAACCGGCCGGCATAAAGTGCGAGCTGGCTGGCGGCGCGGGTCAGCGTGTAGCGGTTGCCGTGGCGTTCGGCCTCGTGGATGAACCAATGTTGGATGAACGCCATGCTGTAGAAGGCTCTGATGCGCTCATCGTGCCCGGCCTCGGGATAGACAGGGATGCGTTGCAGCAGGCCATTGAGATCGGGGACGTGCGAGTAGGCGACGAAGGCGCCCTCGAACGCAGCGCGGGAAGGTTCATTACCCTTTTCAGCCACGTCTGAAAGGAACGCGAGGTTGATGATCTTGCCGTCGACGAAACCACCGTCGTAGTCACAGAGGTCCCTGCGGTTGATAAACAGGTCAGACGCGGCCCGGTGCTGCTCGAACGCTTCATCGGTTGCGATGATGAAGAAGTCCACATCCGAGTCCTCTCGGGCGCACCCCTTGGCGACAGAGCCACCGATGATCAGCCCGCGGAAGCGCGGGTCATCGCGATAGGCGTAGGCCAGGCGGTCAATGGCTCGCTGGTGGTGGTCGCGGATCTGCACGCCGGGAGTATAACAATCGCGCGTGAAACTGCACGAACCCGCTCGGCACGTTCGTCTATGCCGGTTACCGGAAAGGCTCTTTCGAGTAGTTCGACTATTTCCTGCTGGGCCAATTCAGTTGTCTGATGAGCGCCAGCGAGTCATCAGATAATTATTTGCTAAACGACGGGTGTTGGGCAGAAACCTGCCGTTGATATTTGCTACGGGATTCCCGCCTGGCAATGCCGTGTACGGGGAATATCGGCCAACTCCTGCCCTACATGGGCAATCATCGAACGGCAAGAACATACTGAAAGTGGTCATTCAGAGTTATCCGATGGCTTCGGGTTGATGTGCTCGAGCAATGCTGTGCTATCCCCCCTTTTTGTGTGGTGGCCGGGTGAGAGAGTTACTCCGCGGTATTTTCGCTGCCTGCCTCAAGGTCGATCATGTCGTCGGGCTCAGATGGCGGCACATAGTCCTCCTCGGCGCTGGCCGAAATGCTCATGCCTCCACGGGAATCGATGCAACCAGTGATGTAGTCGTCACGCAGTTCGGGCATTACCTCGAAGTCCTCTGCTTCCTGGCGGCATTCCGCCTCAACTTCAGCCGATACTGGTTGCACGACACATGTAAGGCACATGACCATCAACACGGGTACCACGAGGGTAGTAGTGCGAATCATTTTCATGTATCAAACTCCAGTTGACAGATGTTGCCTTTTCCTGATCACAATAAGATGTCTTCAGTGGCGGCAAGGGTTAAAGCGGTTTACAGAGTCTAATGCGCTTAGCCACATATGGGTTCCATGCTTACACCGACCAATGGTCTTAATATCATTTATCAATTCACGTAATCATCTTCATGAAGAAGGTCTATAGTATCTTCTGGGATCATATCCGGGATATCGTCCACGTCAGACAGACCGGCAGTTTTTATGTTGCTGATGGAAATTGTAATTGCCCGTTTATGAGTGCTTCGATCTGCTACGAAAATTTTTCGGGCTGTCTTGAATGCGATCTTCAGTTCATTTAAAAAATTATCATCAGAGCGTAATTCCTGAAGCTTGGGCTCAACAATTTCACGGGAGTACTCCAGAAACTTCCCCTGGGTGTAGTTAAACAGATAAATGGTCTTCGGGTTTTTTGTCTTTAATTTGGAATCGCGGACAACGGGGCTGCTCTTCTTGCCTGCCTTAAGAAATCCATACCAAATATCGTTCTTGCTCATAATATTTCTCTAAACTGGCCAAACCGGGGCCAAAAGCAAATTGTGGTGAAGACTATTTACCTTAAATTTGCCTTTTTGGAAATAGAAAAATGCATGGAATTTTGGCGATGGGTCGGAATTAAATATTTAACAGATAAATCAAACATATAACACAGTAACGTCCTGTTACAATCAATAACCTGCCGTTCCCGTACTCATGTATCCCTGTCATTGACGGGATCGGTAAACGGGGAGCTTCGGCCAAAAACGGAAGTTCGCATCAACCAATAACGACAACCCGAAGGCTACCTAAATTAGGGGAATACTTGCTCAATAAAAATAAACGTTACTTTGCGGGGGGATCTGAGTCTGGCTTTCTTGTTCACGCACCTTGATAGCCGACATTCTAATTCTACCATCTACATCCAGTATTCCTGTTCTGCCATCACTGGAGTTTTGCATTACAAGTTGTGGTGCCTGAAACATTGGCTTCCGCAGGAACCGGGGTTCCCAGCCTAAGTATTTTATCCCGGGTAGTGCCTGCAGCTGTGCTTCGTTCAACATCTCTTCCAAATTTGGTGGCATTGAGATGTCATCTTTGCGTTTTTCTCTATCCACGACTCGATTCCTCAAATACTAGCTATGCTCCTAGCCTATTAATTCTCCACCATTTTCGCGAATATGACCTTCATGTCGTCGAGTTCATATTCCACCTTACGTCGATTAGCTAATCGTCTTCGTTCCTGAAGCACAGAAACTTCCTGACTATCCACCAGCGGAAATTTAACAGGCAGATGAAAACGACGACTGCACTTTTGTCTTATAACTAGAGCCATACTTACCTCGCTTTCTTTTCAATGAAATTAGTTTTTGCCAGCCTTCTTTATTAATTCTGCTGCTACAACAAGCTTATCAAACACAACCCAAGGCCACACTTGTACCGTGGTACTAGGGGCTAAGCCACTCCTGGTTTGGCCAAGCAGGCCATCAGGGGAGAAACTGAACCGGGGGAGGCTGCGATGACGGGTGCGTCGGGGTGCCAATCCGGATGTCTTGAATCGGGGTGAAGTCGACGTTCAGCAGAGGCCCTTATTGATTTTATGTGGGCGCGTTGTAGTTCCGAGAACGGCCAACTCCTGCCCGTTACGGTTGTTGACCAGAACGGCAAGTTCCCCCGATTCCAGTCATCGCGCACTTCCGCCACGACGCGTAAAGGGAATCGGATGCTTGCAGGTAGGTTGTTCCGGTTTAACTGACGGGATACCTAATAGCTATTCTGTGGCGCGAAATAATGCGAATTAATTGAATAACAAAGGGATAGCCCGATTTGCCTGCTCAGGTAGTGTCACGAATCGTTACAGTTTATTGACGGGTTGTACGCTGCGGTTTATTCGGTATCGCGGCAAGTTGACTTAAATATCATAAATAACAGATACATAGAAAAGACAATGACGGAACGGATTGATTCTTGCAGTAAATTGCATGGATTAAAGATGGTTCCATAAAAGGAGATAAGAAAAATGAAACAACAAGTTGAAAAGATTTGCTTGGCAGGCATGCTGGTGGCCGTGACAATGATGGCAAGTATTGGCGCTCAAGCAGAGCCTATGTGTGGGCCCGGGGAATATTGGGACGGGGATTACTGCATAGCAGATCAGGGACCCATGGAGCCCGTTTCGGCACCCGAACCGACGACCCTTGCCCTCTTAAGCCTGGGCCTTGTCGGTCTTGGCATTACACGACGCAAGAAAAGGGCATAACAGCGGTTTGCATTATCGACCCCGCCAACCATGGCGGGGCGTTATAACCAAGTGTTAAGTCAGTCCTTACCCAAGTTCGTCCGTAC
>JBATIF010000216.1:0-16167 GCA_049667605.1 Gammaproteobacteria bacterium | reverse complement strand
CACAAGGACATGACCGAAATCGCCTTTGTGCGCACTGCGCGAGCGCGGCTGTGCAAGCGGCCCGAGCGGCGGCTGATCGAGGAGCCTGCAGCCCGGGGTGATCGCCGCAAGAACCGTGGCAGGCACTCCGAGATCTGCGAAATGGATGCTGCCGCAGTGCTCCACCCCCTGCCCTGTATACAGCCCCCTTTTGCGGCCGATAAAAGTAACGGTTTCCGCGGCACGCACGGCAACACCCATGACCGTGCCCCTGTCGGCATCAAGACCACTCGGGATATCGACCGCCAGCACCGGGATGCCCGAAGCATTGATCGCATCGACGGCATCACGCCAGCCGCCTGCAAGTGCGTGATGCAGCCCGGTACCGAGCATGGCATCGACAATGACATCGGCACCCGTCAGGGCATTTGCCGAGAACGGTACGATTGTCCCACCGGCACCGGTATAATCGTTACGCCCTGTCAGCGCATCCCCGCCGATTCGCTTCGGGTCTCCGATTTGTGCCACCTGCACGAGCAATCCGGCCTGCCGCGCGAGCCGCGCCATGACAAAACCATCGCCACCGTTATTACCGGTGCCGCACACCACAACGAGGCGGCGTGCAGCCGGCCAGCGCGCGAACAGGCAATCCCGGCAGGACTCGGCTGCACGTGTCATCAGGGTATAACCGGGTATGCCGGCTTCCTCGATTGCCAGGCGATCGAGTTCACGCACCTGTTCGGCTGTGTACAGCAAAAGCCCCTGTGACGGGGAATCATTGATATGCATAAGCACCTTCAAATACGTGTATTCTGTTGCTACCCGCCGGTCAGTGAGCAGGCTCAACATACCGTGAAGCACCCGCACAAATCCAGTAGCGCATGACTGAAGAACCCGAACACGCCAGGCTGAAACCGGATTACCGGCTGCTGGCGCAATCGATCAAGCGCTGGGGGATGGAACTTGGATTCCAGCAACTGGGGATTGCCGACACGGATCTCGCAGCAGACGAAGCGCATTTATTGCAGTGGCTAAAGGCGGGCAGGCATGGCGAGATGGACTACATGCGACGTCATGGCACCCGCCGCAGCCGGCCAGGCGATCTGCTGCCCGGCACTATCAGGGTGATCACTGCACGCATGAACTACTGGCCGGAAAATGCACAGGAAACCGGCAGCGTGCTGCACGACCCGGCACTGGCCTACCTGTCCCGTTATGCACTCGGACGTGACTATCACAAGGTACTGCGCAAGCGGCTGCAGCAGCTGGCCGACAGGATCGAGGCGCAAACCGGCCCCTTTGGCTACCGCGTTTTCTCAGACAGTGCGCCGGTACTTGAAAAGGCGCTGGCACAAAAAGCAGGGCTTGGCTGGATTGGTAAACATACCAACCTGATCAATGAACAGGCCGGCTCCTGGTTTTTCCTTGGTGAGCTTTACACCAGTCTGCCCCTGCCTGTCGACACCCAGGCCGTGAATCACTGCGGCAGCTGCCAGTCATGCATCGACGCCTGCCCGACCGGGGCCATTGTGGCGCCCTATGAACTTGATGCGCGCCTGTGTATCTCCTATCTGACCATCGAGTTGCGCGGTTCAATACCCGAACAGCTGCGCCCGCTGATAGGCAACCGCGTCTATGGCTGTGATGATTGCCAGCTGGTCTGCCCCTGGAACCGTTTTTCAAGCCCCACCGGCGAGGCCGATTTTCAGCCGCGCCACGGACTCGATGCGAGCAGCCTGGTACGCCTGTTTCGCTGGGAACAGGCGGATTTTGAACGCTATACACAAGGCAGCGCCATCCACCGCATCGGCCATGAATGCTGGCTGCGCAATATCGCCGTCGGCCTGGGTAACGCCGCCGGCACCGACGCGGTGATCGCCGCCCTGCAAACCCGGCGTGAACATCCCTCAGCGCTGGTGCGCGAGCATGTTGACTGGGCGTTGCAGCAGCATTTACAAAAATAGATGGTGTACCGGCTACATGGCAGGCCGGGACAGCGTGCAGGGGTGTCCCGATCCGGTCCGTGCCGGATCCGCTTCGCTTGATCCGGCCTACCTTGCAACGGGCGCAGGATTCTGTAGGCCGGGTCAAGGAGCGCAGCGACGGACCCGGCAGCGGGAGCCAGGTGTTTCAACCTTCCACGTATTTATTCTTCAGGGCCAGGCCGGCTTCGTAGAGGCGGTTTTTCGGCAGGCCCGTAATTTTCGCAGCCAGTGCTGCCGCCTGTTTCAGCGGCAACTCGGCCATGAGCACTGCCAACACCCGTTCAGCGACCGCGTCGATCACCGGCGCGCGCGCGGGCGCACCCTGCACCATGACAACGAACTCACCCTTTTGCTGGTCAGGGTCGTCCTGCACCCAGTGAAGCAGCTCCGCAAGGGTGCCGTCCCTGATGGTCTCAAAGGTCTTGGTCAGCTCACGCGCAACCGTGGCCTGGCGGTCATGCCCCAGGCTTTCAGCCATCGCTGCCAGGCTGTCACAGATGCGATGGCTGGATTCATAGAACACCAGGGTGCGCGATTCGCTTGCCAGTTCACTCAGGCGCCGCTCGCGTGCCACGGGACGGGGCGGTAAAAACCCCTCGAACACGAAACGCTCAGTCGGCAGTCCGGCAACCGACAGGGCCGCGATGCAGGCACTCGGCCCCGGCAGGGGAATCACCCGGATACCGGCCTGGCGTGCCGCGCGAACCAGGTAAAAACCGGGATCACTGATCAGTGGCGTCCCGGCGTCGGAGACCAGTGCCACATCAGCGCCGCCAAGCAGTGTCTTCAACAAGCTGTCACTGGCGGCCTGCTCATTATGGTCATGCAGGGAGAGCAGGCGGGTCGATATACCATAGCGCGCCAGCAGTTTTCGGCTATGACGGGTGTCTTCTGCAGCGATCAGCGGCATGGCCTTGAGTGTCTCCAGTGCCCGCAGCGAAATATCATCCAGGTTACCGATCGGCGTTGCCACGATATACAACACACCAGGGTCCTTGCTGCCAATGTCCATGGGCATGAATCCTAGCAAAAATCATCCCCCGGGGTGCCGTTGCCTGTAAATGGTGGACGCAGTAATGGCTTTTCAGTAGAGTCACCGACAGTTGATTCCCATTGACCATCAAACACAGTAGCGGCGACCCATGCCTGTATCCACATGTCTGACTGCATACAGAAATGCAGTAATCCTGTTTCTGCTCGTAAGCCTGTTGCAGGCCTGCAGTTCCACCGCCCCCCGGCCACCAACCGAAACCAGGAGCCCCCTCTACCAGCAGGCGGAGTTGTTCGAGGCCCAGGGTAATTACCAGGCTGCAGCGCGCATTTATCTTCAGCTTGCAGAGCGGGTTATCGGCAGTGATAAGCACGCCCTGCAGCTGAAGGCAGCTGACAGCCTGGTACGTGCTGCGGATTACAAGGCAGCAAAGGCTATCCTCGGTGCGCTCCCGGTCCGCAGTCTCAACCTGCCGAACATGCAACATTATGATATCAACCGGGCCAGCATCGCGTTGCTTGAAGGCAACCCGGATATGACTCTGGCGATCCTGCAGGTCGTCCCCCTGAGCGGACCGTACCTGGCCGATATATACCGGTTGCGTGCAGAGGCCTACCTGCAGAACAACCTGTATTTTCAGAGTGCGCGTGAGAGGATTCTGCTTGACCCGTTGTTAAGCGACTCCGAAAAAAGGCTGGAGAATGAATTCCTGATATGGGAATCCCTGAGCAAGCTGACAGATATCGAATTACAGCAATATCGCAGTGCGGCACCTCCCGATCCGGTCAGTGGCTGGATTGAACTGCTGGAACTGACACGCCTCTACCTGCAGCAACCGGATGTCATGCAGGAAGTCACACCCCGGTGGCAACAGCGTTACCCCGCCCACCCGGCCAGCCTGGGTTTTATCGATAGACTACTGGGAAGCATGCGGGCCGCCGGCCAGTCTCCCGATCAGCTGGCACTCATATTACCACTGACAGGCAACTACGCGGATGCGGCACGCGCCATACGCGATGGACTGTTCGCGGCCTACTACGACTCTCCCGCCTCGACCGCACATCCCCAGCTACGCCTCTACGATACCGGGGATACCCCGGAAAGTGCACTGGCTGCCTATCAACAGGCCGTTGCCGAAGGTGCACAATTTGTGATTGGCCCGCTGCGTAAAGAGGATGTGCAGGCCCTCGCCCTGCAGGAAGATCTGCCGGTACCGGTGCTCGCGCTGAACCATGTACAGGGTCTGCCACTGACTACTAATACGTTCTACCAGTTCGGGCTGGCCCCGGAAGACGAGGCAAGGGAAGTTGCCCGCATGGCGTGGCAAAACGGACATCACAAAAGCATTGCCTTGATCCCGGATAATGACTGGGGTGAGCGTGTCTATGCAGCGTTTGCAGATACCTGGCAGGCACTCGGCGGCGACATACTCACGGTACAACGCTATGACACATCACAGACCGATCATGGCGAAGTTATCAGTGCCGCACTTAACCTGGATAGCAGTAAGGCAAGGCACACGCAAATCTCCCGCTTGCTCGGGACAAAACTGGAATTCGAACCACGCCGCCGCCAGGATGTCGACTTTGTATTCCTGCTTGCCTCCCCTCTGCAAGCTCGGCTCATCCGCCCACAGCTGAGCTTCTATCGCGCCTCCTCGGTTCCCGTCTACTCAACATCACAGGTGTACACCGGCGAGCCCGACAGAGACAAGGATATCGATCTTGAGGACATAATATTTTGTGATATGCCTTGGGTACTCGAGCAGGACGGCGACTGGCAGCACCTGCAACAGGCCATTAGTGAATACTGGCCTGAAAATGCCAGTCGCTACAAACGACTCTATGCCCTGGGCATCGATGCCTACCGGATAATCCCCTATATCACCCAGCTTGGCAGTGGTATGTTCGGCGCCTACCAGGGCGTCAGCGGCAACCTTTCCCTTGGCGCACAGGGACAGGTCAAGCGCGCCCTGCGTTGCGCAAAATTTCACAACGGACTGCCGGCTCTGATTGAACCCGTTGCCGAACAGGTATACACGACAAATTCCGACTTACCCTGAGCATGGATACCATCAGTACCGGCAAGGACGCCGAAGATCATGCCTGCCGCTACCTGCAGGCACGGGGCCTGCAGCTCGTGCAACGCAACTACCATAGCCGCCGCGGGGAGATCGATCTGGTCATGCAGGATAAAGACAGTCTGGTGTTCGTTGAGGTACGATACCGCCGCCAGTCATGTTTCGGCTCAGCAGCAGAAAGTATTGACCGGCGCAAACAGTCAAAACTGATCGCCTGTGCAAACCACTACCTGCAGGCATTTCCCGGTATCGCAGGGCAACCCTGCCGGTTTGATGTGGTATCAATCGGCGGGAACATGAAGCGCATCGAGTGGATAAGGAATGCATTTGACGCCCGGGAGTAAGCAATGAATGACCGCGACCAGATCGCCCGCGTAAAAAGTAATTTCGAGGCAAGCATCAAGACCAAGCAACTGGCACTGGAGGTATTGCTGGCGCCGATCGTGCAGGCCGCAGAGATGATCTGTGCATCGCTGGAAAAAGGCGGCAAGGTTTTGAGCTGCGGCAATGGCGGCTCTGCCGGTGATGCACAGCACTTTTCCTCGGAGATGCTGAACCGCTACAATCTCGAGCGCCGCGGCCTTGCCGCTGTTGCCCTGACAACCGACAGCTCGACACTGACCTCGATTGCCAATGACTATGACTATAGCCGGGTTTTTTCCAGGCAGCTTGAGGCACTCGGCAACAAGGGCGACGTACTGCTTGCCATTTCCACCAGCGGCAACTCGGCCAATGTACTGGAGGCAGTGAAGACCGCGCAGGCACAGGGGCTCGGGATTGTTGCCCTGAACGGCCATAGCGGTGGCAAGCTGTCTGAACTAGTACACAATGACAGGATGATCGAGATACGCGTAGCCTCGGACTCGACCGCACGCATACAGGAAGTTCACCTGCTGATAATCCACTGTATCTGCGACCTGATTGACACACACTACGCACCACAGGAGTAATACGCATCGATGAACACACTGTTGACATTTCTTGCTGTTTTTATATCCACCCTGCTGCTGAACGGCTGCGCACCGCTTGTGATCGGGGGGGCCGCGGCCACCGGCGTGAACATCGCCCACGACCGGCGCACGATGGGTACCTATATCGACGACGAAGGCATCGAATTAAAGGCTATCGCGGCGATTCACAGGGACAAGGAGCTGAGCCGCCAGATTCATATCAATATCATCAGCATCAATGGCGTGGTGCTGCTGGTTGGGCAGGCGCCCACTGAGGAATTGCGCCAGCAAGCAGGTTCAATTATCCAGGGAATCGAGAAGGTACGGCTGGTACACAATGAATTGACGATCGCCGCACCCAGTTCCATGATGACACGCAGCAGTGATTCGCTCATCACAGCGAAAGTAAAGACCAACCTGATCGGCATCAAGGGTCATAAAGAGCTGGATGCCACGCGTGTCAAGGTCGTTACCGAGAATGGCACCGTGTACCTGATGGGAATCCTCTACCGTGCCGAGGCCGACGCGGTGACAGAACGGGCCAGCCGGGTGAGTGGCGTGCAGAAAGTGGTCAAGGTGTTCGAATACCTGGATTAAAAATAAAAGATAAAAGAGCACCTATTCTGTCTGGATAGGGAATTAATGTGTTCTGAAACCCTTGTAAGAAAGGCTCTTCCCTGATTGAGTGGGTAACACATCAATTTCGACGAGACATATTCCTTCTGATGGCAAGGTTTTTGGCCGAATGAATTCGGCCCTGCAACGGTAATTTACCCACCCGATTTGGGGAAGAGCCGTAAGAAATATTCAGAAACAGAAACGGGGGTGGCTCGCGAGAGCCGCCCCCGTTTGGTCTTTAGTGCTAGTAAGGGCTAGTTACTTTGCATCTGCAGCAGGTGCTGCTGGAGCAGCCTGCGGTGCGACCGGGGCAGCATACGGTGCATAACCGTAGCCGTAAGGGGCACCATAACCGTAGGGAGCGCCATAACCGTAAGGACCATAGCCATAGCCGTCGTAGTAGCGGCCATAATAGTCACCATACCCACGACCATAACCACGACCATATCCACGACCGTGGCCACGCGCACTGCCACTCATGTTGAAGCCAAAGTCGCCATCGCCAAAGAAATCACCAAGGCCATCGCCCCAGCCATTTCCCCAGCCGTCATTGTAACCACGGTTACCCCAGGGACCCCAGGCAGATGCAGCGCTCGAAGCGACTATCAAAGTCGCAGCAGTCATTACTGTAGCAAGTTTTTTCATCGTATTTCTCCGTATCAAAAGTAAGGATTAAATTGGAAAAAAGCTTTCTAATTAGATTGATTTCTAGAACGCAAAAAATAATATAAGCAGATACTTAATTAGTCAAGATTCTGTTTATTTGGCTTTTTTATGGAGATATAAAACAGGTTATTAGAATGAAGCCCTGCAATATATCTCGCGCCTGCACGGCCTCCTGCAGGGCAAGATAATACGCGGAAGGAAATAGACTTAGCTGCGTTTCTTGACATGCCGCATCAGGCGGCTCTTGCGCTTGACCTGGCGCCCTGTCAATTTGTTTTTACGCCCCTTGAAGGGATTATCCCCGCTACGAAACTCGATACGTATTGGCGTAGCGGTGATTTTCAGCGCCGAGCGGAATGTATTAACCAGGTAGCGCTTGTAGGTCTCGGGCACCTGCTTTGTCTGGTTACCATGAATGATGATGACCGGGGGGTTCTTCCCGCCCTGGTGAGCGTAGCGCAGCTTGATACGGCGCCCGCGTACCAGCGGTGGCTGGTGCGCCTCGACTGCTCGCTCCAGGATTCTTGTTAACTCGGGCGTTGCCAGCTCCCGCATTGCCGAAGCATATGCCTGGTTGATATGCGGGAACAGGTCGCCGACGCCGGTGCCGTGCAGCGCCGATATAAAACAGGTTGTCGCAAAGTCGAGGAATGGCAACCTGCGATCAAGTTGCCCGCTAATCAAACCGCGGTCATAGTCATCCAGCCCGTCCCATTTGTTTACCGCGACAATCAGCGCCCGCCCCTTTTCGGCGATATAGCCGGCAAGATTCGCGTCCTGTTCACTGATCTCCAGCTGCGCATCCAGCACCAGGATGACCACGTGGGCCGCATCGACGGCCTGCAGCGTCTTGATGACACTGAATTTCTCGATGGCCTGGCTGACACGTGAGCGACGCCGCACCCCGGCCGTATCGATCAGCGTATAGGCCTGGCCGGCACGCTCAAAGGGGATAAAGATACTGTCCCGGGTCGTGCCCGGCTGATCAAAGGCAAGCACCCGCTGCTCGCCCATAATCCGGTTAATCAGGGTGGACTTGCCGACATTGGGCCGGCCGACGATGGCAACGCGAATGCGCTCATCACCAGGCGCCATGACAGGGGCAGCATCTGCCGCCGGCAGTTGCTGCAGTGCAACCGCCATCAGTGCGGCGACACCGCGTCCATGTGCCGCGGCAATTGCCTGCGGTTCACCGATACCGAGCGCGTGAAACTCCACCAGCGACGCCTCGGCATCAATCCCGTCGGTCTTGTTCACCACCAGTACGCGGGGCTTGCCGGTACGCCGCAGCGCGCCGGCGATGACTTCGTCAGCCGCGGTAAGGCCCTCGCGCCCGTCGACAAGAAAAAATATCAGGTCTGCTTCTTCAACGGCCTGCCAGGACTGCTGTGCCATCAGGCTGTCCAGGTCCTCCCGGGTCTGTGAGAGGCCGCCGGTGTCAATGACGATATACGGCCGGTCGCCAATCCTGCCATCTCCGTATTTCCGGTCTCGCGTCAGCCCTGGAACATCGGCGACCAGGGCATCCCGCGTCCCGGTCATACGATTGAACAAGGTGGACTTTCCCACGTTCGGGCGACCGACCAGTGCGATTACCGGCAACATTGAACTGTACTTGATCCGGGCTCAGTGATGGTTGATTGCAGGCACGCACGACGCAAAGTCACTGCAGCCCGGTAATCAACCCTCGGGCAATGCATAGGCGGCCAGTATGCCGCTGTTACCATAGACATAGAGGGTATCGTTCATCACCAGTGGCCTGGCTGAAATACCTTTTGAGTCAACCTGCACACGCCCGACAATACGACCGTCCTGGCGTGACAACAGGTGCAGGTAACCCTGATAATCACCAACCGCAACATACTGGTCGAAGGGCACAGGCGCCGTAAGGCCGCGATACTGCAACTGGTCCTGCTTCCAGACCGACGAACCGTTGTTGCGTGACAGGGCCCAGACATGACTCATATCATCTGTTACGTACACCTGGGAAAAATCCACGCCCAGCCCTGCATACGAAGACATATCCCGTTTCCAGCCAGCTTCGCCATTCTGCAGGTTGACAACAGCAATGCGGCCCTGAAAAGTCGTGACGTAGACGGCATTACCGACAATAACCGGATCGCCATCAATATCGATCATGCGCTCCAGCTCGGAACGACCACTGGGGATCGCAATATTGCTTTCCCACAGGGCAAATCCCTTCTCCGCACTGATCGCAGCCAGCTTGCCGTTGGAAAAACCGGCAACGACCAGGCCATGCTCGACTGCCGGCGAACTGGTGCCGCGCAGCGTCAGCACCGGCACCGTGCGGTCGTACACCCAGAGCTGCTGCCCGTCAGATTTAGCCAGTGCAGTAATTTTACCGTCCGCTGCCTGCACGATAACCCTGCCTATATCTATCCTCGGTACCGAGAGTACCTCGCTGCTGACACGGGCCTTCCACAGCAGGTCGCCATTCGCGGCATCCAGCGCCAGCACCTCGGCGTCGCTGGTGCCGACAAGGACGAGCCCTTCACCGACCCCCGGGCCTGCTGAAATTACCGCATCTGTTTTTACCTCCCAGTTAAGCTTGCCGGTTTCGGCGTCAAACGCAGCCACTCGCCCCTTGCGATCGGCCACGAAAACCTGTTGGTAACTGACAGCCGGTACCAGCTTGATGAACTGTTCCTCATAACCCACGCCAACACGATCGCTCCAGAGCTTTTTCAGAGTGACTCCATCTGTAATCTTTTCCAGTACAGCCGGTAATTCTGAATTATCTTTATCCCCGAAGATGGATGACATGGTCGAACAGCCAGTCATCAGGCCCGCGAGCAGGATAATTCCAGCCAACTTTTTCACTTCGCCACCTCGTTTTTAACATTGCTGATTGCAAGGACATTCTCATATTTGAGCCGCAGCAAGTCAGATTCCGTATTGTTCGCAGGTGTCGCCGCCAGCGCACGCTGATAAGCCTCGCTCGCCGCGACTGCATCGTCACGGGCACTAAAGATATCCCCGGTAATCTCGTGATACAGTTTATCGAAGGCAGCCGTGCTGCGCGGCTGCTGCAGCAACGCTTCAGCTGCATCGAGTTTTTGCTGTGCAATCAACACACGGGCGAGGCGCAAACGCGCGATGTCCCTGACCACTTCAAGATCACCGTTATCCAGCACCCATTGAAGTTGCATGCCTGCAGCATCCAGCTCTCCTTCCTCTATGCGCATTTTTGCCAGCGCCAGTGCTGCAAGGGCGGCATACGGCGTTGAGTTGTACTGCGTAATCAGGATATCCGCCCGCTCATTGACCAGTTGCACGTCATCCCTGTCAACGCCCTGCAGCATGACACTGTAGATTGTCGAGGCCTGTCCGGACAGGTTATCCTGGTAAGCCAGCCATGACCTGTAACCAAATACACAGGCCAGTCCGAGTGCCACACCGACAATGATCGATGTACCATTGTCACTCCACCATTTTTTGAGCTCAGCAATCTGCTGCTCTTCTGTTTCATTAACCATCAACTACTCCTGTTAGCAGTATTCTCAATACCAATATTCTACCGGCTCATGCCAGTCGCTCCAGCCCGAGCAGATCACGCAGGCAGCTCGCCGCCTCTGACTGGGCGCAAACCTGCTGTGCGGATTCGCTACGTAACGGCTTGAGCACAACATTACCCTGCTCTGCTTCATCATCACCGATCACCAGTGCATACTGCGCACCGCTCCTGTCAGCACGCTTGAACTGGCTCTTGAAACTTCCATTGCCGCAATTCGTCAGCAGGCGCAGCCCGGGAATGACATTGCGCAGTTCATCGGCAAACACCATACCCCTGTGCAGCGCCCGGTTACCGTTTAATACAAGGTAGGCATGTGGAGAAGTATCCGGCAACTCAGCCCCGCCTGTAGCAAGCATGGCCAGCAAACGCTCCAGGCCCAGTGCAAAACCAAACGCGGGGGTGGGTTTACCACCAAGGTGCTCAACCAGGCCATCATACCGGCCACCGGCGCAAATGGTGCCCTGGGCCCCGAGGCTGCCGGTTATCCATTCAAAAACAGTCTTCGTGTAGTAATCCAGTCCGCGTACCAGGCGTGGATTCACTTCATAGCTGACTCCGGCTGCATCAAGCAGCAGGCATAATTCCTCGAAATGCCTGCTGGATTCATCGTCGAGATAATCCGGCAGGCTCGGCGCGGCCTCGACCAGCTGCTGCATATCCGGATTCTTGCTATCCAGTATGCGTAATGGATTGTCCTGCAGCCGTCTCAGGCTGTCCGTATCGAGAGCAGATTTTTGTTCGCTGAAGTATTCGACAAGTGCGTCGCGGTAGCGGGCACGCGACGCCGGCGTTCCCAGTGAATTGACCTGCAGTACAACATCACTGATCCCCAGACGCTTCCACATGCGTGCCGTCATCAGCAGCATTTCTGCATCGATATCGGGACCTTCCATACCAAACGCTTCAACGCCTAGCTGGTGAAACTGGCGGTAGCGGCCCTTTTGCGGCCGCTCGTGACGAAACATCGGCCCCATGTACCACAAACGCTGCACCTGGTTGTGCAACAGGCCATGTTCCATGCAGGCACGCACACAACCAGCCGTACCCTCGGGCCGCAGGGTCAGGCTGTCACCATTGCGATCATCGAAGGTGTACATTTCCTTCTCGACGATATCGGTAACTTCCCCGATAGAACGCTTGAACAGCTCGGTCTTCTCAAGCAAGGGCAGCCTGATTTCGCTGTACCCGTAGGCATGCACGACATCACGCAGTGTATCTTCAAGATACTGCCACGCTGAAGACTCCCCGGGGAGTATGTCTTTCATACCACGAATGGCCTGAATAGTATTCGCCATGATCTACACGCATTAAACCGAAAAAAAAGCAGACCGCACGCAGCGCCGGGGCGGCCTGTATTGCCGCACAGGAATTTTCCTGGTTATCCGCTACGAGCTTTAAAAACCATTGCCGACGTTGTCGCTTGCTGGTGGCAATTCAAGACGGCCGGGAAGCTGCTCTGCGGCCGATTCGCGTTGCGAGTCAATAATTCGCTCCATAAAAGGCCAGGCCAGCCACAGCATGATGGATGCCAGCAACAATATAATGAGATTACGGATCAGTCTGAATGTTCGCAGCTTGACAGCCGGTAGCCTGGTGTTCGTCCTGAAAACAGTCAATGGTGGAGGTTCACCAGCCTGCCGGGTGTATTCTCTGATCAGGTCATCAACCGGCAGACCAACGAGTCGCCCATAGCTTTTCAGATACCCCTGCACGAAGATTGGTGACGGCAACTTCTCCCGCTCATCACTCTCGAGCGCCCTGACAATTGCTACGTCGAGGTGCAACTCGTGTGCGACTTTATCGATGCTGAGCTTGCGCATTTTTCTTGCCGCAGACAGCTGTGTCCCGATCGACGCGTGCGAGTCAATCCCGATTGCAGCGTCTGCTTCGGCATCACTTCCGGTTGCGCCGCTCATTTTCCCATTTCTTCAAGATTCTCACTTCATTACTGTCGGGGAAGGAATTGCCAAGCATCATGGCGTAGTTACCCCAGGCCCGATGATCGCCCAGCGCATACTCGGTACGAATTGCCAGCCAGAGCGTCTCGGCAGTGTGCGGCGCAACCTCCTGGTAGCGCTGTATATAGCCGCGGGTACTCATATAGTTTCCTTTTGAGAAACTGATCAGCCCCATTTGCAGCAGGGCCGGCGCAAAACCCGGATCCTTGGCCAGCGCCTGGCGAAAGAATCCCTCGGCCCTGTCCATATCTGGAATCCGCAGCGCACACAGGCCGGCATTGGTAAGCGGCATGCTGGGAACAGGATAAAAGGCATTGTTCGCGGCAAGCAGGAACTCCTTCTCTGCTTCCTGGTAACGCCCTGCGGTGCATAGAAACTGGCCATAGTTATTGTGGCCCCTTGCGTAGTCAGGAGTCAGCTCCAGGGTTCTTTTGTAATGTTTTTCAGCCTTCGCAGTCTCACCGACCTGCTCGTACAAAATCGCGATGGCTTCATGCGTCTGCGCCCTGTCAGGCTGCAGTTCCAGGGCTTTTTCAAGCTTCAAATTCGCCATCTCGTAATTGCCTTCCTGCATATAGGTGAGACCCAGCTGTGTATTTGCCTGCGCTGCCAGCTCCTTGTTGACCCGCGGATTTTCCCGCTCGGTCATAGCTGCACATGCAGACAGGGCAAGCGCCATCAACACGACCAGACCAGTAGTTGTTCTCATGCCTCACCTAGCTGCATATGTATATGGTTACGTTCTCGCCGGCGGGTCCGGTCCATGAACTGCCCGGCAAGTTGGCCGCAGGCTGCATCGATATCATCGCCGCGGGTACGACGCGTAATGGTGACAATACCGGCACGGTTGAGAATCTCGAAGAACCGGTCAATCCTTGCATCCGGGCTGCGCTTGTAGCGCGTTGCAGGGAACGGGTTGAACGGAATCAGGTTGACCTTGGCCGGCACACCTTCAAGTATCCTCGCCAGCTGCCTGGCGTGCACATCACTGTCATTGATGCCATCCAGCATGACATATTCGAAGGTCACCCGGCGCCGGCTGTCGCCGACATAATCCTTGCAGGCCTGCAGCAGCTCATGTATCGGGTATTTCCTGTTCAGTGGCACCAGTTCATTGCGCAGCAGGTCATCCGGTGCATGCAGGGAAACAGCCAGGCTGACATCACAGTCGGCGAGCAGACTGCCGATCGCGGGAATCACACCGGCTGTACTCAGGGTGACGCGCCGCTTTGACAGCCCGTAGCCGAAATCATCCAGCATAATACGCATGGCGCGAATCACATTGTCATAATTCAGCAGCGGCTCACCCATTCCCATCATCACGATATTCGAAATATAACGCGGCCCGGCCAGCGTCTGCCCGAGCGCCTGTGCGGCAATCCACACTTGCGCAATAATCTCGCCGGTAGACAGGTTACGATTGAAGCCCTGCTGTGCAGTGGAACAAAAGCTGCAATTGAGTATGCAACCCACCTGTGACGAGACACACAGGGTGCCGCGCTCTGCCTCGGGGATATAGACGGTTTCGATGCAGTTGCCGTCTTCCATGCGCAGCAGCCACTTGCGCGAACCGTCATCGGACAGGCTGTCGGTAACAATCTCCGGCAAACGAATCGCTGCAGTGGACTGCAGATCAGTGCGCAGGCCCTTGCTGATATTGGTCATGGCATCAAAATCGGCAATGCCATGACCATAGACCCACTGCATTAACTGCGTGGCACGAAAAGGCTTCTCGCCACGATCGACAAAGAACTTCACCAGGCCTTCGCGGTCCAGGTCCAGCAGGTTGCTTGTCGGTGTCTCGGTCATGCTAATGCAGTCAGGTTGTTACTAGCGGGTACGGGCGCAGAGTTCGTCGTCACTGAAGAAGTAGCTGATTTCCTCAGCGGCCGTTTCCGGTGCATCGGATCCATGCACGGCGTTCTCATCAACCGTCTTCGCAAAGTCAGCGCGAATGGTACCCGGGGCGGCTTCCGCCGGGTTGGTGGCCCCCATCAGTTCACGGTTTTTGCTGATGGCATTCTCGCCCTCCAGCACCTGTACCACCACGGGGCCGGAAATCATGAATTCCACCAGGTCGTTATAGAAAGGCCGCTCCTTGTGAACCGCATAGAAGCCCTGCGCCTGCTGCTTGCTAAGCTGCAGCATTTTGCACGCGACAATCCGCAAACCGTTGTTTTCAAAACGGGAGATGATTTCGCCAATCACATTTTTTCCGACCGCATCCGGCTTGATTATTGAAAAGGTCCGTTCAATTGCCATACATAACTCCAGGTAAATAACCGCCTGACAGGAAACCCACTTGAAAACGCGAGCTTAGTGACTAATTTCAACCCGGTAGTTTAAGCCGCTGGCGACTTTCAGGCAATGAAAGAGTTACACCCCGGATATGAAAATGGCCCATGAAAACGGGCCATTTCAGGGCAGCAGCGCGGCACAGCGCCGTCTCAGCTCAGGAAAACACCCTTTGCGCGGTCTTGCCGATGTCTGCCGGGTTACGAACCACGTGAACACCAAGCGACTCCATCAGGTCCATCTTGGCATTCGCGGTGTCCGCCTCGCCCGCGATAATGGCCCCGGCATGCCCCATGCGGCGACCGGGCGGCGCGGAAACACCCGCCACAAAACCGACTACCGGCTTGCTCATGTTCGCTTTGGCCCATTTTGCCGCCTCAACCTCCTGCGGCCCGCCGATTTCGCCGATCATGATGACGGCCTCTGTCTCGGGATCATCCTCGAAGGCCCGCAGCACGGTGACAAAGTCGGTGCCATTCACGGGATCGCCGCCAATACCGACGGAGGTGGTCTGCCCCATTCCCAGTTCGGACATCTGCTGGACGGCTTCGTAGTTGAGCGTCCCCGAGCGTGAGACCACACCAATCCGGCCCGGTGTATAGATATGCGAGGGCATGATGCCAACCTTGCAGGCATCGGGTGTAATAATGCCCGGTGTATTGGGACCAATAATGACCGCATTCTTGCCCGCGGCATAACGCTTCACGCGCACCATGTCCTGTACGGGTATGCCGTCAGCAATGACGACAATCACAGCGATGCCCGCCTCCAGCGCCTCCATGATGGCATCGGCTGCAAACGGTGGCGGCACGAAAATACCGCTGACGTCCGCACCGGTTTCTTCAATGGCCTGGCTGACGGTGTCAAACACCGGCAAACCCAGGTGTGTTTGCCCACCCTTGCCCGGCGTCACGCCACCGACGACGGTAGTCCCGTTCTGCATCGACTCTTGTGCATGAAAGGTCGCATGCTGTCCCGTGAACCCCTGGATGATGACCCGCGAATGTTTGTGAACGAAGACACTCATGCCGAAGCCTCCAGTGTTGCCATCACCTTGGTCGCGGCATCATCGAGGTTATCCGCCATGATAAAGGGGAAACCCGAGGCCGC
>JBATIF010000215.1:0-5166 GCA_049667605.1 Gammaproteobacteria bacterium | reverse complement strand
GGCCTACGCTCTAAGGTGGCCTGTGATTATGTAGGCCGGGTCAAGGAGCGCAGCGACGGACCCGGCAGCGGAGTTTCGGGTTTTATCCCCGCTGCCGGATTCGCTGCGCTTGATCCGGCCTACGCTCTATTGTGGCCTGTGATTATGTAGGCCGGGTCAAGGAGCGCAGCGACGGACCCGGCAGCAATGTTAAACTGCAGATCAGGTTGATTGCATCAACCGTATTTGTCAGCGTTTCTTCGGGAGAACGGCTTGGAATCTGATCACATCAAATGCCCGCAGTGCGGTACCGAGATCGAGGTCGGCGAGGTACTCGCCCGGCAGGTCACGGTGGACGTCGAGGCGCGACTGCGCCAGGAGGCCGAGACCCGGCTGAAGCAGGCGGTGGCCAGCGCCCAGGCGAAGGAGCACGACGCCGTGCGCCTGCAGTTGCAGGACCTGCAGTCGCAGTTGTCCGAGAAGGACAAGGCGGTGCAGGCGGCAGAGGCGAAGGAGCTGGAGTTGCGTGCACGCCAGCGCGAACTGGCCGGCCGTGAAAAGCAGCTCGATGAGGACGTGGAAAAACGCCTTGCCGCGCGCGAGCAGGAACTCACCAAACAAATACAGGAACAGACCGCCAGGGCAAGCGCCAGGCAGCTGGAAGCGCTGCAACTGGCGCTGCAGGGCAAGGACACCGCCATGGACGAGGCGCGCGCCCGCGAGCTGGTGCTGTTGCAGGAAAAGGCGGCGCTGGAGGAGGCGCGCAAGGATATGGAGCTGGTCTACCAGCGCAAGTCGATCGAGGAACGCCAGCAACTCGAAAAGCAATTGATCGAGAAATATTCCAGCGAAAATGATCTCAAACTGAAGGAGCGCGACAAGCAGATCGAGGACCTGCGCAGGTCACTCGCCGAGGCGAAGCGCGTAAGCGAGCAGGGATCGATGGAAACCCAGGGCGAGGTACTCGAGCTGGACCTGGAAGCCAACCTGAATATGCATTTCCCGCATGATGAAATTGCACCCGTTCCCAAGGGAATCCGCGGCGCGGATGTCATCCAGACGGTCAACAATCAGGGCGTTAATTGCGGCTCGATCATCTGGGAGACCAAGAACACCAAGGCCTGGAGCAGCGCCTGGATCGACAAGCTGAAAGATGACCAGCGCGCGGTCGGCGCGAACCTGGCCGTGCTGGTGTCCACCGAATTGCCGGAAGGCATCAACACCTTCGGCCAGCTCGACGGCGTCTGGGTGTCGTCGGTGGCCGCCTATATCCCGCTGGCCATGGCGCTGCGCCAGCAACTGGCACAGGTCACCTTCGCGCGCAGTGCCAGCGAAGGCAAGTCGGAGAAGATGGAGATGGTCTACGAGTACCTTGCCGGCGATGCCTTCCGCCACAAGGTCGAGGCGATCGTCGAAACCTTCGTCGGCATGCAGGAGCAACTCAACAAGGAAAAACGCGCCTACGCCCGTCTCTGGAAGGAACGCGAAAAACAGATCGACCGCATCATCGAGAATACCGCCGGCATGTACGGCGACGTGCGCGGCCTGATCGGTGCTGCCGTCCCGGAAATCAAGGCGCTGTCCCTCGAGGCCGACGAGCTGTTGCTCGACGTGGACGATCAGGAATAATTACACCTTATTACGTAGGAGCGCCTTGCAGGCGGGATTGATCGCGGATTAGATCCGCTCCTACAGATGCATTTGTTGCTGCAGGGGGCGTCGACGATCAGGAATAATTACACCTTATTGTGTAGGAGCGCCTTGCAGGCGCGATTGATCGCGGATTAGATCCGCACCTATAGATGCATGTATTACCGTAGGAGTGCTTCTCAAGCGCGATTAGCGGCAGAAAATACAGATGCTTCGCGCCTGCAAGGCGCTCCTACAACGTTATTGGTTATGCCGGTGTGATTTGTTATCGGTCGGTCTTGCACAATGTTTTGACCCGGCTAACCGGGCAACAACTTGTCTTACCGACGAGTCATTGTATCAAAGGCTCAGTCCAGGCTGGTTCGGTCCACTGCCGTGCCGAACATCCGAAACGGCGCCAGCAGGTTGTTTTTCAGTGAAGGGCCGCCACCGGTTACCCGGTACAACAGGAGCGTTGCATCGTCCTGCCTGAGGTTGTTGCCGGCCAGACTGGTGAGACGCTCTACCAGCGCGGGAATGAGCTGCTCCGGCGCCTGCACGTCGAGTTCACGAACCAGTTTCAAGATACCGGCCTGGCCCAGTTGCCGGCCGTGTTCGTCGGTTGACTCGATAATGGCATCGCTGTAACAGAGCACCATGTCATCCGCCTGCAGTCGCATTGCCTGCTGGCTGTAACTAACATCACCCATAATTCCAAGCGGTATGTCTTTCACGAGCAGAGATTTTTCAGCCTCGTGTTCCAGTTCCGACCAGCGGGACGCGGAGCCGAGAAAGATTAACGGCGCATGATGTCCGGCACTGCAGAGCGTCAGGGTCCTTGTGGGTGCGTAGAATGTGCTGACGATCGCCGTGGCAAAACAGCCCCGTTCTGCACTTGCGGTGAACTGTTGATTCATTGCCCTGACAAAGCGGTTTTGTTTGATATAATTTATGTTGCGCCGCATCAGGTCGCGCAACCCGGCTGCCAGTTCCGATACCGGCTCACCGTGTCCGCTGACGTCGGCCAGTAGCATGCGTGTGACCCGTCCGGACGCGCACGATGACAGGTAGTGGACATCACCCCCGGCAACCGCCTCGCCATGCGGGCGACTGTAAACCCAGATATCCAGGCCCACGGCCTGATAGCTTTCCTCTATGCCTTGATTGCCTCCCAACACCTCCATGCAGTGCATGCGTTTCCGGGTAGGCCGGATCGGTGGTACTGGAATTTGTGAGGGTGATTTCTGCAACATCGATTATCTCAGCCTGGTTCGGCTTGCATGACGAGGACAGGCGGCAAGCAAGCGCGTCGCGGCAGGATACCGCATACATCCGAAAAGAATCCACATTATCCCGTTAACCCCGCCGGATCCGCCTCGAGTGATCAACAAACGAACAGGCCCACAGGAAAAAACCGGGAGCAGGCAGCACTTCAATACCGGTGGCGGTAGGGGTAGCCGTAGGGGTACCAGGGACCGTACCACGGCCGGTAATACCAGGGATCGTAGCGCCAGGGATCGTCGTAGCCGTCGGGCCGTTTTACTTCCCTGGCCCACAGGTACCAGGCCTCGGCCTCTACCACAGGATAGCTATAGGGATATTCCCCGACCATGGCGGATTCAAAGCGCGCCAGCGTGCCGCTGACAGTGACCCGCCGATCGGGGGCATATACCTTCGGGTCCAGAAATCCGGGCACGATGGCAATGAAGCGCCCGGCGCCGTCATCGCCAAAGCCGGGCTCCCCGGACTTGTCCAGCGGCTTCCCCAGCACGGTAAGCCAGGTGGCGTTTTCCCGGTTGCCGGTTTCGATGATCGTACCGCCCCAGCGCACCCGCTGCCCCAGGTAGTCGGCGTCTTGTGCACGCACCACCGCCAGTGACGGACTATCGGCGGGTGCTTCCCGGATCGGCAGTGGAACCTGCGAGGCGCACGCGCCCAGCAGCAGGGCCAGCAGCAGGATGAAGCCGGGTTTTGCAATGCGGTAAGACACATCTACAGTCTAGATGATCTGCGCCCGCGCAGCCGCAATGATTTTTCATAAACTCCATGCCGGATCCGCTGCGCTTGATCCGGCCTGCGCTGTCACGGGCTTTTATACCGTAGGCCGGGTCAAGGAGCGCAGCGACGTACCCGCAAACCAGCCTCCCATCCACTGTTCGCACGTGGAAGAATAACTGTACCTGCCCCGTAATCCCTCCTATCATCAAACCATACACACCAGTGCCGCGTGTCTCTACCCATGCCCTACAAAACCCTCTCTGCACTGCCCGAAAGCGTTAGGAACTACCTGCCCAAACACGCCCAGGAAATCTACCTGGCCGCCTTCAACAATGCATGGGACGAGTACCGTGATCCCGGCGAGCGGCGCGGCAAGGCCTCGCGCGAGGAGGTCGCACACAAGGTCGCCTGGGCGGCGGTCAAACAAAGCTACGAAAAGAAAAAAGACAAATGGTGCCGCAAATAGGGAACGGTGCGCTCACCCTGCAGGAGTGCCTTGCAGGCGCGAAGCATTTGATTTCCATCGCAGAAGCGAATCCAACCCATGGACAATCGCGCCTGCAAGGCGCTCCTACAGCGGTAAATGCACCTGCAGTGGTCGACCAATCACCCCGTTCAACCCAAACCAGAATGCAGCATTTGTAGGAGCGGATCTAATCCGCGATCACCCTCCAAGCGTTAAAACTATAAGCGCACCGCGGCACACCTCACCCCACCTCGATGCCGAACACCTTACGAAACTCGCGGTACACCTCATCCCTTTCGGCCGGGGTGTCACAGGCGTACACCAGGCGCCCGACATCCTCGCCGACACTCTTGCGCTGCTCGATCACGTCGCCGACCTTCACCTTGAGGCGGAACTCGCGCGTCGCCGCATGCGCGCGCACCTGCTCCTCCCCGCGGATCGCCAGCACCTGTCCGCTGCCGGGATGCAACACTTGCGCGCCGACACAGGCCAGCATGCCGGCGGGAAATTCGAACTCCTCGCCAAGCTCCATCGCCAGCATCGCCGCCCACGGGTTGAAGCCATAGGCATGCTGCATGGCATTCATGATATAGCCGCCCGGCGGGCGCAGCCCGATTTCGCCGAACAGCAGTCCGCTATCGGTCAGGTAGACCTCGAGGTGGGTAATGCCCCAGTTGATTTTCAGCGCCTCGATGACGCGCCGGTTGAGTGCCGCCATGGACTCCAGCAGGGCCGCGTCAAACCCCGAGGGCACGAAATTCACCAGCCCCTTTTCCAGGTAGCGCGTGGTGTTGACGAAGTGGATGCGGCCCGCGTTGACGAAGGACTCGATACTCGCCTCGGGCGCGGCTACGAAACGCTCGAGGATATTGCGCCCGTCGCGGCGCAGCACCAGGTCCTGCTCGCGGTGGATAATCTCGAGGCCGCGCCCGCCGGAGGATTTCCGCTGCTTGCGCACCAGCGGGGTGCCGAGGCGCGCAAAGGCCTCCGCCGGCGAGCGCGTGGTGGATTCCGCCAGGAAATCGGTCATCGGGATGGCGTAGCCGGACAGGTATTCCTTCATCGCCAGCTTGTCGCGGCAGCGCAGCGCGGTG
>JBATIF010000214.1:0-3621 GCA_049667605.1 Gammaproteobacteria bacterium | reverse complement strand
GGACCCGGCATTGAGTGCCGGCCAATACACAGGTTACGGGGCAGGTAATCCCGTAGGCCGGGTCAAGGAGCAACGCGACGGACCCGGCGCAAGTGCTTGATCAACTATTAGTCATATCACTCGAGTCTGACTTATTTGTGCGGTTTTATTCGGCTCCAGCTGCACCTCAAAGCCTTCTTCTTTTGCCCAGGTACATAAAGCCTTTTGAGTGGCTGATTCTTCAAACCTGTACCACGCATCGAGAGCCCCATGCTCACACAGCAAATCCTTGAAGCGGCTATACGCACCTCTACGGCGAAAAACGGAATCTATTTTCTCGTAATGACCAGGTAATTCCTGCAATACAAAGTCAAGTGCCAGTTGCTTCCCAAGATCAAGATATCGCTTATCAGGAACCTCAGCAGAATTAAATGGTGTCAGAGCACATTTTCTACTTATATTAGAGTTAAATGTGCTCTGACACCATTTATGCTGGACACCATTTATGCTGACCGAGTTGAACGGCCTTGTCAGGTTTCATTCCCTGGTAAGAACATATTTTAAAATTTCTACAACTTGCCCTGGTGTTTTAGCCCATGCCATGGCCGAAGCATCGACTTCCTTGAGAGGATGTATTATGTCCTCGCCATGAAGGGTAATGTACGGGGTACCCAGTGCAGCACAAAAACCGGCGTCAAAAGCTGCATTCCACTGTTTATACTTGTCTCCGAAACGGACTACAGCAACATCACAGTTTTCGATAAGCGTTTTGGTTCGTATTGCATTAATTTTCGCTGACTTGTGATCACGCCAGAAGTTGTCGTCTTCTGCGCCAAGCAGGTCGCCTGCACTGTCGCTGGCTTGATGATCAGTGACAGCAGACGTGAAAACAACCGGTAGTTTATGCGCTTCACAACCGTTTTTTAATTGTTGTCTCCAGTCGGTATGTATTTCACCAGAGAGATATACATTCAATTCCATGTTATTTTCCTTTGCTATTCGATAATCACTGTCATTCTATCGGTCTTTTGGAAACACTAATAGTGTATTAAACCAAAAGGGTCAGACTCCTTTGATCCGTCAACCATTAGTCAAATCAACCGGGTCTGTCCCTGTTAATTCGGCTATTAATTCCGGGTCCGGTGTTTCATCTGTATCGGATTCACGCGCATGGTCTTGCAATACCCGGGGGATCTGTTTTTTTGCTTTTGCGCCCAGCCTTTCCAGTCGCACGGTGCGATTGACCAGGTTTCCCTTGCCGCTGGTTAGTCGTTTATGTGCTGTTTGATAAGACTCATCGGCCTTGCCGATATGTTTGCCAACATCTTCCAGCGCCTCGATAAACATGACAAATTGATCGTGGAGACTACCCGCCTGCCGGGCGATTTCCATGGCATTGCGGCTTTGATATTCATACCGCCATATGTTCTGGATGATCTGCAGCGTACCCATGAGCGTGGTCGGGCTTACCAGCAGGATCTGCCTGTTGAAGGCTTCGTTATACAATCCATTGTCATGCTCGAAGGCCAGCAACAGGGCGGGTTCTATCGGTACGAACATCAATACAAGGTCGAGTGAATTAATGCCGCTCAGGTCAGCGTAATTCTTGCAGCTCAGCTCCTTTATATGATTACGAATAGAGGCAATATGGGCCTTGATTTCACGGTCCCGGATTTCATCGGTGCCGGCCGCGTAATAGCGGTCATAGGCCGCCAGGGATACCTTGGAATCGATTACGACATCCTTGCTCTCCGGCAGGTGAACTATGACATCCGGCTGGAATCGTTCACCCTTTTCGTTTTTGAAGCTGCCCTGTATTGCATATTCCCGCCCTTTCTTCAGGCCGCTTTCCTCGAGGATCCGCTCAAGCTGAATCTCGCCCCAGTTGCCCCTGGTTTTGCTTTCACCCTTTAAAGCATTGGTAAGGTTAATGGCATCCTCACTGATCTTTTCGTTAAGTTGCCTGAGAGTTTTAACCTGCTCCAGTAACGAAACCCGATCCCTTGATTCCTTGTCATAAACACTGTCAACCCTTTCCCTGAATTCTTTCAGCTGGGCCTGCAAAGGATCAAGAATGGTTTCGATACCCGTCTTGCTGGCCTTGCTGAATTTTTCATGTTTTTCCTCGAAAATCCGGTTGGCAAGGTTTTCAAACTCCCGGGTCAAACGCTGCTCGGCCTGTTCAAGCAGGCGGATTTTTTCCTGCGAGGATTTTCGTTCCTCGCCCAGTGTTGCCTGCAGTGCCGCAAGCCTGGACTTCAGGTCAGTGTTTACCAGTCGGTATTTCTCGAGCTTTTCCCGTTCAGTGTCGCGCTCGGAAGTTGTATCCGTAAGCCGGCCGCCCAGGCTGTTCTCCAGCAGCGCCAGTTCGTTATTTTTTGCCGCCAGGCGTTCGTTCAGTATTGCATTGTCGGTAGTATATTGATCCAGCATTTGCAGGCCTTTGTTGCGCTCTGTTCTAACCGTGTTAAGCCTGTTTAAAAGGTAGAGCTGCCCTGCGCCCGCAAACGCAATCAGGATCACCGCGATTATCAACCACGGGTCGGCGAAAGCTGCTGTCAATGCTGCGAGGAAATCCGGATTCATCTATAAATGCCCCGGTATCCCGGCAGGCTGCGCATGTATGCCCACTCGATTATCTCCGGCTGCCTGGCCGTATCCGTACACAACCTTTCAGGACGCGGCCTGATCCCGACCCGCCCCAGGTCCAGCCGGTCGGCATCCCAGCAGGTTTGTACCGTCACGTTGTCACTGGTCCTGCCATGCGTATGCCCCTGGCAGGCCTCGACCAGCGCCGCCAGTTCCCGGGAAGAAAGTGTGAATACAAAACCCTGGAGGGACTTTGCAAACACGGCTGCACGCGCCCCGTGTTCCGGATCATGCCCGTCATTGCGGCGGCAGGAATCATGCAGGAAGGCGAACAGCTCAACGACTGCCGTACTGGCGCCAGTGGATTCAGCTAGCAGTAAGCCGTTTCGCCGCACCCGCGCCCAGTGAGAGACGCCATGGATGCCCCGCCAGTCGAGCCTGAACTGCTCGCGCAAACTCGGAATCAGCTTGTTAATTATCATCCTGTTAAAAGTAACACAAAGCCTGACTATAGAGTTCTGCCTTGCCGTTATACCGTGTAGGCCGGGTCAAGGAGCAACGCGACGGACCCGGCGTTCTTGCCGGATCCGCTGCGCTTGATCCGGCCTACCGGGCTTCATCAAATATAAACACCGGCCGGGCATCGGCGAGACGTGCCTCAGCGTCATTCGAGCCACTGACCGCCACCAGGCCGACGGGCAGCACGATGCCGGTTGCCAGCAGGCAGATGACCAGGATTACACTTTGTACAAACTCTTCAACGGTCATTGTGGCCTTGCCGAGGTGAGGATGATCGATGGTATCAGTGATGGTCTGCATGTCCGCCCTCCTTCTCCCACAGCGGGAGTGTTCCGAGGAGACAGTATGCAGAGGCCAGTGGCTCACAGGATGAGCCGCTGAAAGGGGCCGGACTAGCGGTAGTGTTTGGCGGCCGCTTCCAGCCGCGCCTTGACCTTGCGGCGCAGGGCAGCCGGCCCGAGCACCTCGACATCGGCGCCGTACTTGAGGATATCCATGATCAGCTCGCCGTCATTACTGTAAGGAAACTCAAGC
>JBATIF010000213.1:0-15425 GCA_049667605.1 Gammaproteobacteria bacterium | reverse complement strand
CGGCTTTGGAAAGATTCATCCGCAAAAAGGGGACGGAGGTATATCGCACTTACTTAAGAACCCTGCCACGGAAACACACGGAAGGACACGGAACCGTTTCCGGTCAGACAATTTATTTTTCCATGTTTTTCCGTGTGCTTCCGTGGCCAATTGTACTCCATATATTGATGAAACTGCTTAAGTAAGCACCATTCGGGACGGAGGTATTTCTTGTCAGATTTACGCGGTTTGAAGCCTCCGTCCCCTGTTTGCATTCATTGTAGCTAACGATGGAGGCCGGTTGCATGCGCGAGGGCGTGTAGCGGGTTGACCTGTCAATTATCTTTCCAGTTTGCAACGATTCTCATGCTTTCTGAAGAACCCAGTACACCACTCCACACCTTGCCTATCATTACATGCCCGGCTCTCTTCACACCGTCATGGTTTCTTACCTTGATACGGTAGACCGGCAGGGACCCGGCCCGCTTCAACCAGAATGGCCCACCGAAAATCGAGTAGCTCTTTTCAAGCACTTCATAGCCATTGGCCTTCGCCCAATTCTGTATTACGCGCTCACATTTCCTGTCCGACATGAGAACAAATAGCAGCAAAAATCCGCCGCAGAAGATAAGTACCAGGATTGCCAGCAAGTCGTTTAACACAGCATTCCAGACAGTCTCATGACACCCGGGTTCAGGTGCGCTCGAGGTGACATGCGTTGTCGAGACAGCAAGAATGGCTGGCGGGTTAAAATCACCGGCGGCAAAAAGCAAAGCGAGTAACGAGCGGTGCTTTTGCCGTCCGAGCGCCTTTGCCTTGTTATGCAAGCTACAGATTGGCGGTTCGCACGGAGATGCACTCGTATTCTCCCACCTCGAATTCACGGCAAATCCATGGCCGCTTTTCGTAAATCATACAATTCATGGCGTTTCGGTCCAAGGCCGAACACCAGCCATCTTCCAGGCGCGCCATTGTCCTCCCGCCCCACTTGTCTATCTCAACAAGATTATCGGGCACTCCGGTATCGGTAATGAGTATTACTTCCAAACGACAACAGCAGGCCTCGCAGTTTGCACAGGTCAGCCTGGTATCAGGCGGAGTTGTAACTTCGATTGTCATAAAATACTTTTCATTTTCGATATAGGTATCCATATGCATTGTCGCACAATGAGGTCAGACTCGATTGATCTGACGTTATAATGACGAATCAAATGCAATACGGATTCTCTATTCCGGAGTTCTATCAAAGCCGACCTGTCGGCAATTATAAAGGGGAAAGCTGTTAACAAACCGCTTCAGTTCATGCGATGACGAAACAGCCAGCCGGCCAGGCCCAGCGTTACAAGTGCGATGATCACCATGGGCCAGTAGTAATGGACCAGCATGGCATAGCTGTCGCCTTCCAGAAATACACCACGCAGGATAATCAGGAAATAGCGCAGCGGGTTGATATAGGTCAACCACTGAACCACTTGCGGCATGTTGCTGACCGGTGTGGCAAAGCCGGACAGGATGACCGCCGGCACCAGGAACAGAAATGCCCCTAGCATGCCCTGCTGCTGGGTCACGGACAGGGATGAAATCATCAGGCCAATGCCGACAGCCGAGAGGATGAACAGGAACATCCCTAAATATAACGCACCGAGGCTGCCGCGCAACGGCACCTCGAACCAGTAGACAGCCATCAGCAAGATGAACGAACCTTCGAGTGAACCGATCAGCATGCCCGGGAAGGACTTGCCGATGAGTATTTCCACCGGCCGCATCGGGGTGACCAGCAACTGGTCGAAGGTGCCCTCCTCGCGCTCGCGCGCGACCGAGAGCGCGGTGACGATGGTGGTGATCACCAGCGTCAGCAGACCGATGATGCCGGGCACGATAAACCAGCGCGACACCAGGTTGCTGTTGAACCAGGGCCGTACCTGCAAGCTCGCCAGCGGTGGCGGCCGGCCGTTGCGTTTTGCCCAGTCAAGATTGAAGTCGGTGACGATAGTGCGCAGGTAGCCCTGCAACAGTAACGCCGTGTTGGAATTGCGGCCATCGATGATCAACTGCACCCGTGCCGTGCGCCCCGCGCCCAGCTCCGCGCTGAAACGCGGGCCGATGTGCACCACTGTGAGGACATCCTTGTTGTCAATCAACGGCGCGATTTGCTGGTCGTGATCGAGATGGCCATGAAGGTGAAAATGAGGGGAACCGGTAATGCGCGCCACCAGCTCCCGCGATAGCGCCCCCCGGTCTTCGTTATAAATGGCGATCCGGATATCATTCAGATCAAAGCTTGCCGCATAACCGAACACAATCAATTGCAGCAGTGGCGGAACCACCAGCACGATGCGGCTTTTTTTATCTTTCAGGACCGCGAGCAGTTCCTTCACAGCCAGCGCCAAGATGCGTTGCAGTGATTGTTTCAATCCAGCCGCTTCCTGGTCTTGCGTCGCGCCAGGCCGAAGAACACCAGCATCATCAACAGCAATGCCGCACTGTTGGCAAGAATCACCGGCCAGATGTTGCCGGCCATGAATAGCGTCTGCAGTATCGCGACGAAATAGCGCGCAGGGACGATATGGGTAATGACCTGGATCGGTGCCGGCATCGAACTGATCTGGAAGATAAAGCCCGAGAGGATAAAGGCCGGCAGAAACGTCGCCACCAGCGCAATCTGGCCGGCGACGAACTGGCTGCGCGCAACCGTGGAAATCAGCAGCCCCATGCCCAGCGCAACTATCATGAACACGGCCGAGGCCGCTGTCAGCGCCCAGAATGAGCCACGCAGGGGCACCCCGAACAACCACACTGCCATCACCACACTCAACAACATTCCGCCCATGCCGAGCACGAAGTAAGGCAACAGCTTGCCCACCGCGATCTCCCAGATACGGATCGGTGTCACCATCAGCGCCTCCATGGTGCCGCGTTCCCATTCCCGGGCAACCACCATCGACGTCAGCATGGCACCGGTGAGGGTCATGATCACCGCGATCAGGCCCGGCACGAGATAATCGCGACTGCGCAGCGCCGCGTTGAACCAGACACGCGGTTCGAGAGCCACCGGTACCGGCAGCTCGCGGCCCTGCTCGCGCGCATAACTCGACAACCAGGTCTGCCAGACACCCTGGATATAGCCCTCGGTGATGCGCGCCTGGTTGGCATCGACCCCGTTCACAAAGACACCGATGGGCGCATCACCACTGCCGAGGAGGCGTGTACTGAAGTCGTTGCGTAACCAGACAATGCCCGCGACATCATGCGCCATCAGCGCCTGCTCGGCTCGCTGGATACTGGTGTAGGGCAGCGGATCGAAATAATTCGAATGCTGAAAGGCGCCGGTCAGGCTGGCGCTGTTGGCATCCGCCTGTTCGACCACCAGGGCCAGGCGGATGTGTTTAGCATCCAGTGACACCCCGTAGCCAAACAACAGCAACAGCACCAGCGGCATGACAAAGGCAATGGCGATACTGGAAGGATCGCGCAGGATCTGCAGGCTTTCCTTGCGGATCATGCCGCGCAGGCGCATGCGCACCCTTGCCGCCGGGCTCATGCCGCCTGTCCTTCCTGCTGTGCGCGGTTTTCGATCAGGCCGATGAAGGCATCTTCCATGGTCGGCGCAGGCAAGGCGGCAGTGCGAAAGCGCGCCTTCATCTCCGCCGGTGTGCCCTGTGCCAGTATCTCTCCTTCGCCCATGATCACCAGCCGGTCGCAGTAATTGGCCTCGTCCATGAAGTGCGTCGTGACCAGCACGGTGACGCCGGATTCGGCCAGCGCATTGATGCGCTGCCAGAATTCACGCCTTGCCAGCGGATCTACCCCCGAGGTGGGTTCATCGAGAAACAGGATATCGGGTTCATGCAGGAGTGCCGCCGCCATCGCCAGGCGTTGCTTGTAACCCAGGGGCAGATCGCCACTGCCGGTATCCGCATAGTCCGCCAGTTCAAACGCGCTCATAGCCCAGTCGATGCGCCGCTTGCGCCGTGCGCGACCAAGGCCGTAGGCACTTGCAAAAAAGCGGAGATTCTCGGCCACGGTCAGATTGACGTACAGGGAGAAGCATTGTGCCATGTAACCCAGGCGGCTGCGAGCATCAGCTGCAGCATGGCGCAGGTCGTGACCGGCAACAGTCAACTCGCCGGAAGATGCAGGCAACAGGCCGCACAGCATCCTGAAGGTCGTGGACTTGCCGGCGCCATTTGCCCCGAGAAGTCCGAATACCTCGCCACGATTGACGCTGAAGCTGACATCCCTGACGGCATGAAAATCACCAAAGCGCTTGTGCACGTGGCTGACCTGAATCACTGTGCCAGTGGTCGCTGCTGTCACGGCTTTTTCAGCAAACACGTGGCCCGCAGCTGCGTGCTCGCTCTTCAACATGGCCACGAACGCATCTTCAAAAACCGGCTCAGCCGCCTCGACATGGATATCCGCGATATCGGCAAGACTCACGGCAATATCGGATGTCTTTGCCTCGCGGGTTACGACACGCACCACTTCGTCTTCAATAATCGCATCGATAATGCCCGGCATGGCACTGACACGGTTTTGCAGGCTGCGCTTGGTAAGTAATGCCGAGCTGATGCGAAAGCTGCGGCCACGCATCTGTTCACTGAAATGCGCCGGGCTGCCCTGCCCGAGAGAGCGGCCTTCATGCATCAGGATGACAGCATCACAGCGCTCCGCTTCATTCAGGTAGGCCGTGCTCAACAGCACCCCGAGACCTTCCTGTTCGACCCGCCGCTTGATGATGGCCCACAGTTCGCGTCTCGACACCGGGTCGACACCCACGGTGGGCTCATCGAGCAGCAGCAGGCGCGGTGTGCGTACCAGTGTGCAGGCCAGCCCCAGCTTCTGCTTCATCCCGCCGGACAGGCGCCCGGCAAGGCGCGACGTAAACGGCGCCAGGGCAGTCATGTGCATCAGTTCCTCGTAGCGTGCCCGGCGCTCCGCCTTCTCAACCCCTTGCAAATCGGCATACAGGTCGAGGTTTTCCTGTACGCTCAGATCTTCATACAGGCCAAAGCGTTGCGGCATATAACCGACGGCAGATTGCGCCTGCAGCGGCGCGCTAGCGACATCAATGCCGAGCAACTGGATATGCCCGCTGTCCGGCAGCAACAGGCCGGCGGCAAGCCGCATCAGGGTGGTTTTACCCGCGCCATCCGGACCGATTAGTCCGCAGATTTTTCCAGCTTGCGCCTCGATGCTGATGTCCTGCAACGCCGTGACAGGCTTGTCGCCGACAAGGAAGGTCTTGCTGACACCCTCGAACGCCAGTGCCGCTGCCGATGCCATTCTACAGCGGCCCTGCGTCCACGCCGCCTTGTGCGCAGCGTTGCCCGGGTTGCACGCCGGATGGTCCGTCCGAATCCAGGGTGATGCTTACCGTTGCCGGCATACCCAGGCGCAGTTCGAATTGTGGATTGCAGACGAAGACGCGCACCTGGTAGACCAGGCGGGTTCGCAACTCCGGTGTTTCTACATTTTTCGGGGTGAACTCGGCGGTCGGTGAAATCGACCCGACCCAGCCGTCATAGACCTTGTCAGGATAGCTGTCGGTCGTGATGCGGGCAGTAGCACCCGGTTTGACCTGGCCGAGAAAGGTCTCTGGCAGATAGGTTCTCACCCACAGGGGATCCAACAACGCCAGCGTAAGCACCGGCGTCTGCGGCGTGACGAAATCCCCCGGCTCGACGATACGCTCGCGGATGACGCCATCAACCGGTGCATACAATTCGGCATCCTTGAGCGCCTGCCCGGTCTCTGCCAGCACTGCCTCGGCCGCTGCAACCCGTGCATCCGCCGCAAGGCTCTTGCCCTCGGCCTCATCCGCCTCTTCGGTGGATGCCAGTTTGCGCGCCGCAATGGTCTTGATTCGCGAGTAGCTCAGTTCTGCCGCATGCGCCTCGGCATTGGCGGCCGCGACATCGGCACGGGCACGGTTCCATGCGGCCTGCAGGCGTTCGGTGTGCAGTCTTGCCAGCAACTGACCGGCCTGCACCTGGTCGCCCTCGTCCACCAGTATCTCTCTGACATGTTCATTACCATTGAAGGCCAGGCGCACTTCGCGAATATCAACATTGCCGTAGAGAACAAGCTCGGCGGCCTGGCCCGTGTCTCTACCCGGCAGCTGCCACCAGTAAGCGACACCTGCACCGATGGCAGCGACTGCAAGCCCGATAACGATAGCTACTTTACTGTTCACAAATCACGTCCCCCTGTTGCAGAATGCTGCCCGGCAAGACGCAACGAGGTCTGCCGCCGCAGGCGTGCACGCCATGTGCCTGACCAGCGAACACAGCTACATCAGGGTATTTACCCGGGCTGGCGCAACGCTGTCAGTGCTTGTGTTGCAGTTTAAAAATGCTTGGCAATCCTTTTCAAGCCGTCACGGATCTCTTCTCCGAGCACTTTTGCCGCCGCACCGACATCTTTCGACTCTTCCAGGGTTACAGAGCCTATCTCTTTCGCCTTGACCTCGAGTTTTGCCAGTTGTTTTTCAAGCCTGTGCCACTCGTCACTGGTTTCAAGCTTTGCAAGATGCACTTTTACTTTTAGCTCGTCACGCATTTGCTTCAGGTCATCGAGCAGTTCATCGATACGCGTTTTTGTATCAGTCATTTCATATTCCTCTGGCAAGTGTTAATTGGTTTTTATGTACCGGGGTGCACGACCGCATCTGGCCACCCGTTTGAACTGCTTGAATCAAGCATCGTCATCTAGAGACCCAGCGTGTCGTCTTCCTCATCCCTGTCCTGCAACTCCTCGCTTCTTACCACCTCGATGGCTTTTATCAGCATGGCATGCTCCTCTTCTCCCTGTCCGAAATTAATATATTTTTTTGCGGCTTCGAAAACCTTTTCCAGGTATCGGCTGCGATGATCGAGGTAATGCAGTGCCTTGGCCAGGTGATGGGGATCGTCGTCCCTGTCGCGCATCCGCTCTGCCTCGGCAAGTGCTGCGTGCAGTTCATCGACGCTAGGCTTGAGCATGGTAATCTTTCTCCTCGGGTGCGACTCGTTACGCCTGGGCTGGTCTCGATTGATACGACAATATACCGTAAATCAATCGCGTCTGATTTATTGCTGTCTGAAATTATCCAGGCATTGTTTTACAGGAGCGGGCAAGCCCGCTCCTGCACTTACGGATCAAGGTAATGGGGCAGCAGCAAGTCTGCCCCTGGCGCCCTAAAAACCGCTTTCCCTGATAAGCACCGCGCCGGTCTTCTGCCAGAAGCGCGACAGCAAGCTGCGGGCGTCAGCGCCAAGCCGTACGCTACCCCGGGTAGGTTGTTCGACCGTGGCCCCCGGCATCAGCGGCTCCAGGCGCACGCGGTACAAGCTGTCCGCTGTAAACAGCTCTCCGTTGCTCCCCGGCTGCACGCCGATGGCCCCGCCGTAGAGCGAGGCCAGGTAGGGCTTGTCCAGTTCACGGGTGTTTACCGGATCGATATGGGAAACGCGTACCGGCACCGGGTCCAGGTCCGGGTTCTCCGGATAAAAACGCCCGTCGGCCCCGACCCGCACACGACCCAGCCCGTCCTCGTCGATATACGCCTCGACCAGGGATTTATCCTGCTGAATCAAGCGCACCAGCAACAGCTTTTCATTGATCCAGCGTCCTGCTTCCAGATCGCTCTCCATGTCCACCAGTCGGCCCGCGATGGGTGCCCGAATAGCAAGTTGTTCCTGCTGCAAGCGGTAACCCTGGTACTCGGTCAGCGCCTGCGCCAGGCGTTCCTGCAACACGGCGCTGTCCTCACGAAAACCGGCCTGACCCAGGCGCCTGGAAAGTTGTTGCCTGAGGATATTTACGCGCAACTCCGCCTGTTCGATACGGTAGGTAATTTCCGGTGAGGCCAGGTTAATCAGGACCTGGTCCTGTTCAACCCGGTCACCCTCGGCAATCAGCACTTCGTCAATGACGGCAGGAAACGGTGCGTACAGGTTAGCGTGCTCACGGGCCTGCATCACGGCAGGCAGGTAGAGGTGAACATTCCACGGAAACACCAGCAGCGCTACCAGCGCCCCCAGCAACAGTGCAGTGATAATCGAATGCCGGTTCCACACCATCTGTTCACGCCTCCCATACCATTCCTTCAGCTCGCGGTACACCGGCCGGGCGATAAACCAGCCCAGCTCGGCAAACAAAAGAATAATTCCCGCCACCTTGAAAAACAGGGTATAGACCAGCAGCGCTATACCAAGAAACAGGAAAAACCGGTAAGTCCAGGTGCAATAGGCATAGACAATCATGAACCTGCGGGTACGGTCGGACAGGATCTCGGGACAGGGCTCATCCAGGCCAAACAGCCAGTTGCGCAGTCTCCACTTACCAAGGGCGAAGGACCGATCCTGCAGGTTCTGGATCTCGAGCAGGTCGGACAGCAGGTAATAGCCATCGAAGCGCATCATCGGGTTCACATTGATCAACAGGGTAATCACCCAGGTGGTGGTCGCGATGATGAATACTGCGCTGCGCAGCTCCCCGTCGGGCAGAAAACTCCATAGCAGGGTCGCGAATACCGCGAGCACCAACTCCGCGGTTATTCCCGCTGCGGCAATCGCGAGGCGCTGGCGTCGCGACGACAGCTTCCAGGCCTCGCTGGTGTCGGTGTAGAGCACCGGCCAGAGGACGAGAAAGGCAAGGCCCATGCTGGGTACTTTTACCCCGTAGCGGACCGCGGTGTACGCATGACCCAGCTCATGGATGACTTTCGTGAAGAAGATCGCCACTGCAAACAGCACCAGCCCCTGGAACGAAAACAGGTAGGAGAAACTGTGCGCGAAGTCATCCCATTGCCGCGACACCAGGAACAAACCCAGCGCCAGGCAGGCGAAAACACTGTAGGCAAACGGGCGGGTGTAGACAAAACGCACGAAACGGTAGCTGCCGGCCAGAAAGCGATGCGGCCTGACCAGGGGAATTCTGAAAAAAAGGTAGTTGTGCAACAGCCAGGATGAAAAATGCTTCTTCGCAGCCGCCGCCTGCTGGCAGAGGCGCCGGATGGCCTCCTTGCCCCGGCTTTCCACCAGTTGACTGCTGATGAGAAACCGCGCCAGGGCTTCAACATGCGAGATCTCTATCTGCAGCGTGGTTTCCCGGTTCACCTGTTGCACCAGTTTATCTGCGCTGCGGTTGTCCCAGCGGCTCAGGATTTCGAACTCCAGCCAGCCGATGCGAAAAAACAGGTTGCGCGCGGGATCATGCAGTGTCCAGGTAGGCGACCCGTCCTGGTTGCGCGGCCCGGGATAAAGATCGAGGTCTTCCCGCAGCACGGGTAATGCCTGCTCGCCGGCGCCTGCGGCGGGATTGATCCCGGCTGCGTCAGAAACCGCTGACATCATCAAAGCCCCGTAATGCGGCGCATGGCCGCGATCGGACGCCGCATCAGGTAATAGAAAAGGCTGACTTTATCGCCATAGATTTTCGCAGTGCCCTTCAGTCCGAGGCGTGGGAGCCTGGATTCGTCGGCGAAAAAGGCGCGCAGCGGAAACGCCAGCACACCCGCCGGTGTTACCTGTGCCTCGTAACTCGTTTGCTTCAGTTCCGCAGCAAGCGGTGTGGTTGGGTCGATATTCAGGAACACGCGTACTTTTGCGCCCGGCTCCAGGCTGATGGCATCCTCCACCGGCAGCCAGATCTTCAATTGTGTATCCTGCGGTGCCGCCAGGCTGAGCACTTTTTCACCCGTTGCCAGCGGTTTCCCCAGCCAGTCATTGGGATCGTTGAACACCGCGACGCCATCGCGTAGCGCGCGTATATCGATGCGCTCCAGCAGTTCTGCCGTATAGCTGACCTCCGCCGACTTTTGCTGCATTTCTGCACGCAACAGGGCCATGTCGGCCTTGCTCTGTTCGTCACTGAAAGCCTTTTGCGAAACCCTCAGGTAATCGGCGCTGGCTACATCCAGGGTTTTCCTGGCAATCTCATGGCGGTTTCTCAACACGGTATCATCGAGGCTGAATAACAAATCCCCTGCCCTTACCTGCGCATTTGGCTCGACGTGAAAGTGCTTGATAACCCCCTCCACCGGGGCACTAACCGGCATCGGGTCACGGGCGACCACCTCTGCCGGTGCAAGCACGGACTGGCGCACCGGAAGAAACATCGCAGCCGTAATAATCAGCAGTAGCACAAGGCGAACCCGATGCGTGGCCAGACCTGCCAGCAGGCCGCGCCAGCCATGTTTGCCATGGGATACAAGACCGGACCAGGCGTAGGCATAGGCATCCGCGGCACGTTCCGCCAGTGCGACTTCGGATTCGTTCCAGGGCCTGTCACGCGACAGCCATAAGCCGCCAAGCAACAACCCGCCGCGGTCAAATAACGGGCAAAGCAGGACATGCGCGGAGGTCCATTCCTTCCAGCCTTCACGGAACCTGTCCGGCACCTCGTCATCTGCAATGACGTACGCCGAGCCGCGCACGGTCTTCAGTGTTCGCTTGAGAAAACCCTGCAGCCAGACAACAAAAGGGGCGTTGCGTTCAATCTGGGACAAGCCGGAAATCGCCTCAACTCTGACCCGTCCACTGGCATGTCTTTTCCAGAGTACGGCCTGCTGATACTCAAGCAGCTGGCGTGTTTCATTAACCATAATGAAACCCAGCTCCCTGTCATTGAGCGCATGCCTGGTTTCCTTTTCCAGTTGCAGCAGCGTGCTCAGACCAAGCAGCTGGTTTTGCAGGTTATCCGGATTCAATTTGGCAGCTGAAACCGCGCCGTACCACTCATTCCGGCCAGCAGTTCGGCAGGCCTGCCCTCGATCTCGGCAGTGACCTCGATGGAATGGCTAACCGGGTCGACCTTCGCCCCCAGCGCGGTCACCCGGGCCGGGTAGATTTTGTCCGTTTCATCGATGCGTACACTGAAATCCATGCCTTGCCTGAGCCACGACAGCCAGCGCGATGGCACAAACAGCTCCAGCTTGAGGCGCGAATCATCGAGGATCTTGACCAGTTCCTGGCCCTGGGTGACGCTTTCATGCGGATTTACCATCAGTTCCACAACCCGCCCGCTGAACGGCGCATGGATCACACACATCTTCAGACGCGCGCGTACTACCGCCTGTTCCGCCTTCGCCTTTTCCACCTCTGCAGCTGCCACTTCAACCTCCAGCTGACTGATAGATTTATATTCCTGCAGGCGCAGGTTGGCAGCCAGCTGCTTTTCTGCCGAGAGCAACTGGGCCGCAGCCTTTTTCAACTGCGCTTTCTGCACGTCACAATTGAACTCCAGCAGGCGCTGGTTGCGTTCAAAGCGCTCACTCTCCTGAATTTCGATGTAGGTAATTTTCCCGGCGATCTGGCTGGAAAGGGTGGACTCGACATAGGGTGTCAGCAAGGCACGGATTTCATATGGCTGCTCAACCTCGAATGCGTTGATCGAATCTTCCGCGTGTAGTGGAAATACAGCGACGAAAAATAAAATGATGCCAGGAATATTCAAAAGACAAGCATACCTGCGACGGAAGTCCAGTCCTGTTTTCAGTAAAACCATATCCGAGACTAGTTCGTAGAGTCCAAACTGTCACCGGCAGAGACGGGCGCATTCAGCCTTGCTTCAATGGATGCCACCAGTGTTTCAATATCTCCCGGATCGACACCCAGTGAATTGTGGAGCTGTCCGAAGGCGTTCTGCAATTCAGCATAACCCAGATCTCTTTGCATCTCGATCGCCAGTGCACTTGCCTCACTGCGGATCTTCTCCAGCTCATTACCGGTCTGCGCCCGCTGCTGTGCCTCCAGCTGTTCCTGAATGCGGGTCTCCACCGTCATCATGTCACTGCTGACTGCGTAGCTTTTACGTGCAATCTGAAAGCGCTGATAGGCCAGGTGCACCTGGGTAACAATCGCCATGCTGAGTGACAGGCGGCGCAGCTCATCAACGGATTGCTGAGTTCGCGCCAGGCGAATATCGGCCGGACCTGAAAACAGTTTCATCAGATTCCAGCTGAGGCCATAACCGGCAGAGACCCAGTCACCATTGTAAACATAACTGTTTCCATCATAGAATCCGCCAAGCGTCAGTTCCAGGCCGGGTAACATTCTGCGCATGGCCTTTTTAACTTCCAGTGCAGCAATCCGGGCCTGGTAGTGTTCTTCTATCAGCTCCGGGCGGTTCTTCAGCGCCAGCTCTTCCAGTTCCTCCAGGTCCGCCAGCACCGCGGGCAACTCGTCCTGCTCAAGTCCGGTGTCCGCCAGCTCGAACCGGGTCCCTGGCTTGAGATTAATCAGTGCCGAGAGTTCGGTTTTTGCAGTGGCCAGGTCCTGGCGCAACATCCACATCTGCCGGATCACTTCCAGCAGTGCCTTCTGGTAATTCAGTGCCTGCAGTGGCGGCTGAAGCTGCAGCTTTTCAAGCATCTTCGCCCTCTGCAGGGCGGCGTAGGCACTCTGCAGGAGTGCGTCCATCTTCGGCAGCAGGCGCTCCGCACTTACCGCGCGCCAGTAGGCATAGCGCACATCCTGGACGATATTTTGCATCACCTTGCGGCGGCGCTCATTGCTGATCAGCGCCTGGTCGGCCTGCTGCTGCGCATGGATATAGCTGACGCCGAAATCCAGTACATTCCAGACCATGGTGATATTGGCGGTGGCGAAATTTCTCTCTGCCGATGTTGAGGGTTCCAGAGACTGGGCCCCCGTCAGCAAGGACTTGCTGCTCGCACCACTGTAATTACTGCGCCAGTCATAGCCGGCATCCGCCACCAGTTCGGGCAACATGTTGTAGCGATCCACCTCGAGCTGGCCCAGGCTCAAGGCATCCTCCATTAGTTTCAGGCGGTGATCGAGGTTGTATTTAATGGCGCGGGCCAGCGCCTCGTAGAGGCCAAGCGGCCCCTCGAGTGGATCCTGGTCAGCAAACAGCATGGCCAGGTCCGCATCGAGCTGCTGCGTGTATTCCTCGGTCGTAATTGTTGTTGGAGTAACTGCGCAACCACCGATGAGGGCTGCGAGAACGACAATTTGCCAGCGCAGGCTGTTGAAAAAGTTTCCCATTTTAGAAATCCCTGACGTTTCCCTGAATGTTATGTTTTAGCGGCAATAGCCTTCTTCCTGGACTTCCTGCAGGACCTGGCGTGCACCGTCAACATCCAGGTTACCTTCCGTTATCGCAATGTCTACAACCCTGTTCACAAGCGCCTGGTCCGGCCTGTCAAGACCCCTGAGTACCGCTTTCAATGCCGTGGTAACCTCGACCGATCCCCTGCCCTGCAAGGCCGCAACCAGCATTTGCGGCGCCTCGCCCGGGAAAATCAGGGTAGAGGCCGTGAGTATGATTCCGAATTCATCCATTGCATAACAGACTGTCAGCCCCTGCACCGTAGCGGCCGTCACCTCCGGCCTGTAACCCGGCACCTGGTTCTGGATACCCATCAGAAAAATCGCCTCCTCTTCGGGAATGGTCTTGCAGGCAATTTCCACCGCGCCAACGACCTTGTCCAGGGGTGCCGCCACCAGGACCTGGGCAACCACAGAAGCGTCATCCGGGTCTCGCTCATGGAAATATTTGCCAATCTTCGCCTTTGAAGAAGCCGCCCTGGCACTTTCCCCCGGGCCGATCAGTATGGAGCCGGACTCGTTTTCCATCGAACCCTGGCCGAAATCGAAGACTACCGTATCTTCGCCAATCTCCACCGCCGTACCGCGTATACCGATCGTCGCCATCCGGTTGGTGAATTTCACTTTGTCCTGGCTACGTTTTCCGATTACCCCCGTCAGCGCACGCAGCCCGCCCTTTACCACGTTCACCACCGCCTCATCGTTCTGCGGCTGGTCTTCATCGTAGCGGTACTTTGCTATCTGAACCTCGGAGTCCGGCTTGATATACAGCAGTGAGTTATCGGGAAAAACAATCTGCGCCACGCCTTTGGGCCCGCTTGCCAACGTATCACCGGCAGACACACGGTCATCACGGCTTAGCTGGCGTGCATTGCCGTCGTTGTCCGTGGCACTGACACTGCCACGGAGGAATACGACCCGGCCGCTGTCTTCAGCAGCAAGGGCAGCTACGGGAATGAACGCCATGAGTAACACCAGCAGCAAGGCGCGGCGCATAGCATGAACGAAATCATCTTTAATCATCGATATTCCCCGCCGGCCAAATACAGACCCTGGTCAAGCGCCACAACCTGCCTGCTTGCCGAAGTCCTCAAACAGCTCCAGTATCTCCTTGCGCTGTGCTTCAAATTGTTCGCTCTGCTTCTTGACTTCCTTGCTCAGTGGTGTGCGCCCTTCGGCCTCCTGCGTGGCCTCCCCTTTTGCTGAAGCCTCCTGTGTATCATCTCGTGATTCCTCGCCGGTAGCCGTGCCATCTTCGGGAACCGTATCCGGGTCAACATCACCGGCACCTGGCGCATCGAGCGCCTGCGTCGGATCACCTGACAACACAGCCAGTGCGTCCGCACTTCCAATATCGAATTGCGTTGCATCTCCATCAGTTCCGGGGTCGGACCCATCCTGATTACCAGCAACGGTGTCACTTATGTGCTCCGCCGTGGATGTCGTATCCGGCGAGAAATTACCTGTTTCGGATCCTGCTGAAGAATTTTCCGCTCCCCCAATAAGCGGATTATTAACAGGCACAGTCGGTGTATCAAAGATGTCATTGAGGGCAATCGTGAACGTTTTTTCCAGTGACGATCCATTGCTGTCAGTGGCTAGCAGGGTGACCTGACGGGTATTTGTCTGCTCGTAATCGAGGAGATCCCCGTCGGCAACCACGATACTTCCCAGCCCGAAAGCGCCACCCCCGTCATCCACCAGGGTAATCGTATGATCACTGTTTCCATCGGGGTCTGTAACGAGGATATCTGCAATAAAAGTCCCGTCAGCCGCGTTTTCATCAACGCTTACCTCGGTTAGTACATTGCCGTTCTCATCGACCAATTGAATATCCGACGGCCCGTTATCGTTCACAGGGTTGATGATGATATTGACCGTGGCCTGGCTTGTGGCACCTGCGGCATCGCTCAGTTCGTAGATGAAGCTGTCGCTGAAGTTCTCCGACCCATCGTGCATATAGCTGAAGCGACCGTCCAGATTGAGTGTTAATGTACCATGTGTCGGACCGGAGACCGGTGTGACGTCCACTGTCAGGGTGTCGTTTGGCAGATCGGTGTCGATGTCGTTGTCCAGCACCGAGCTTGCACCACCGACCAGGGCCGCTGCCGTTCCGCCTTCATCTACCTCAATGTCATCGGCATTACCTGCCGGCGCATTGTCGTTCACCGGGTCGATGGTGATGGACACCATGGCCTGACTGCTGGCGCCAGCGGCATCGCTGACTTCATAGGTGAAGCTGTCGCTGAAGTTCTCTGACCCGTCATGGGTATAACTGAAGGTGCCGTTCTCGTTTAATGTCAACGTGCCGTGGCTCGGGCCCTCGCCCTCGACCAGGACTACACTCATACTGTCGTTCGGCAGGTCGGTGTCGGTGTCATTCGCCAGCAC
>JBATIF010000212.1:0-3594 GCA_049667605.1 Gammaproteobacteria bacterium | reverse complement strand
ATCAGCTTTTCCTGATATATAGATGCGACGAGGTAGGAAGTTGATTAAATGGTGGGTCGTGTTGGATTCGAACCAACGACCATCGGATTAAAAGTCCGGGAAGCGCGACCTATCTAATTGTTTTTTATAAAATAAAACTGGGGCGTCCGTTGCCTGAAATGCAGTACCGTGCATAACGGTGCTGCACTCAGTCCCGCAAAACTCCCGCAGGCTTAGCGGGATGAATTTATAACTATAAGCATGGTGGCCCGTGTCCGTTCCAGTACCGAAGAATAACCAGAAAATTCATCAATACCAATAGAACTGATCCTTGTAGTCCAGCACTGACGGAGAACTGGAGATAGTCGGGTCCAGACGATTGGCCTGTTCCAGTGCCCAGGCACACCATTCCTTCATATTGCGGCCACCCGTAATAGCGGGTAGCGCGTAGTAACCCGCACTCCGAGCAGCCTGAACGTATGCGCGCAATTGTTGCGCCTCCTGCCATAACCTGGCTTGTGCGGTGAGTGCATCCACACGTTTTTGTTCCTGTTCTATTTGTCGTCTCAGGATCTCTTCCCTTCGCTCCTGCTCTGCCCATTCATGCTCCTCCCGCTCGCGCTTAATACGTGCCGCTTTCTTTTGTGCCGCAGCCTTATAGGCAGTCGCGATAAACTTGTTCAGACAGTCTTCTACACGCTGCCTCTTCCCATCCGACCAGGTACCCCGCAGCCCCCTACCCCACCAGCAAATATCCAGCTTCAGGGACAAGTTTCCAGATGGGAAGAACTTGTCGTCGGGTAGCCGGTAACGATAATACGAGTTTTCATCCAGTTTTTTCTGCTCTGCTGTTGTCGGCTGGTATTTCTCACGCCTTGCCTTCTCTTCCAGATGAAAGTCCAGGGTCTCACCGTCCACCATCAATTGTGTACCCCCTTCCCCCTTCTCATCATGTGTCAGTTCAATACCGCGCACATCCAGAGCCTTGAGGAGGGTGTCCATAATGCGCGCAGCACGCTCGATACTCTCTTTGCCCACACGAATATCAAGGCAGCGCTTCGCCCTGGGTCTGACCATACCATGTTCATCGGCCCCTGCTGCACGAAGACTCTTTGCAGTTTTCTCGACCAGTGGAAGCGGATCAATCAATTCATCGGGAACCACAATCTTATTATCAGGATGCGCTTCAGATTCGATATTCCCTGCAACGTCCTGTAGTTCTTTTGTCTCTTCGAGGATGTGCCCACGCTTATTGAGGTTCACCATAGCTTTCTGTCCGGCTTTGATTTTCGGTAATTTTGCTTGTCGCGGCACCTGCCCACTTTGTACCCGGGCCCAGTAGCCACGACCTGGAACAGGGATGCCCGTGCGTGTACAGATCTTGGCAAGTCCGCGATCTGACAAGCCATAACGCTGAGCCAGCTTAGTCATCGGTTCTGCCCAGACCTGGGCATAGAGTTCTTCCCGTGTTAGTTCAGCGTAATGATCGCCCCTTCCCATAATTTTTCTCCCAAGAACAAAAACTCAGGGATGAATTCTATACTTTTCCAAATCACTCGTTACTAATCGTGCGGCATGCTTGGGAAAACACCCAAGCCTCGGTTGCTGCCCCGAGGATTAGGTAAGTGTAAATCAGCACGTGGTTTAAGCGCCGACCGGTGAGCTAACGCTCTGAATTACTAAAGGTAGGCTGGGTCAGAATTTAATGCTAATTCACAATCGTGCGGGAATTTCCAGTCTGAATCCCGGATAGGCAAAGGCGCTGGCGATTTTCTCGCAGTCTTTTTCTGTCACGCCCTCTCTGCGGGCAATGTCGTACCATTTGCTTCTGACACTTTGTTCCATCTCATCGATTATTATTTTAGCCTCGTCCTGTTCAAGGAGAAAGCGCGCGCTCTGCGACAGCAGGTTTTCAGCATGTGCGTAGCGTCCCCAATCGCCACAATCAAGCGCCAGGTCACGGCGCTCGGCACTGACCGGCATGGACGGCGTCAGATCATAGGCTGGTGAGAGTTTCCAGTCGGCATTCATAGCGACGACAGCATGGTTACGCGGGTGATCGTCAGTATTAGAGATTAGTGCGTTAAAGCACATGCGTCGGAATAGCTCGGGGGCATCGGTGCGCGGCTGTGAAGAGATGCGCCGCAGCTCCTCAACAAGCAGGACATAAGACCATTTCTCCCTAGCCTGATAATTTTCGTCTGAGCGCAACAGCGTTAGAGCGCTGAGCATGCGGCCTCTGCGATAGCCTGCCGTTGTTTTTTCCCGGTCAAATCGTTTGACAAGCACTGCGTCGTGTTCGCCAATCGTGACAACCTTGCTTTCTGCGACTTGCAAGCCACATTCGCGAGCAAGCATGAGCATGGCGTGTTCAACACGTGCATCGTTCCATTTATCCTCCGGGTGACGAAGTTTTGCGATCCAGAGGCCGCTCTCATCCTCGATGATTGCCTTAGGTCTGGCACCGCCCATTGATGTGCCACCAACCATCAGCTCCTGGGCCTGTTCGGCTTCAGGACCTTCAGGAAGGTCCTCATCGGTAATGATCAAATCTGCAAGTTCTTGCAGCCGCTCCAGCTCCATCGTCTGGTTGAATTTGCGGCTCGGGGCAGGGGGTTCTTGATTGAGGCCAAATCCCAGCGCGCCCGCGCGGTCGTCCGGTGAATACAGCAGATAGTCGATTTCACCAAGCTGCGTCTGTCCTTTGTACTTTTCTATGACCCTGCGGCCCCAGTAATCAGGGCTGGCATCACGCAGGGCGCCGAAGACGCCTTTCAGTATATTTGTCTCATAAGTTTTGGTGCTGAGCTTAAGTTCAATCGGATCAATTGGCACGGCGTTATCGCGCACAAGATAGCTGCGACCATAAACAAACTTTCCGGCAGGGTTACCCTGCCGGTTAGTCGTTAGCTCGAATTTTCCGGCGGTGACAATCTCCGTTTCCCCAGGCAGGGTGATATAGACGTAGCATTCACTCGCGGTGGTCCTAGAAATCATTATCGAGCCCCTCTTTCGTGCGGGCGCGGACTCGCTCCTTTGACAGGGATAGCGACAGGCCTTCCTCGTCCAGTGCCGGATCGGCAAGCTCAGTCATGGGCCCAAGCAGGTCATACACCCATAGCAGAGCGATGTAGACAGCGATGCCGGTTGAAACCTTGCCTTTCTCTGCATCCGTCACAGCACGCGGGCCGGTCCCGATTTTCTCGCCGACCTCCTCAATCGTCAGATTACGGCGCAGCCTTGCGGTACGCAGGTTTGCGCCGAGGCGCTGGATCGCCCGCTCAACCGGATAAGGCGGCGCCTGTATCAATGTATTTTTTGCGCTCATCTGCTCTTAAGGGCCTCTTATCTAGGTTAACCAGCTCTTAAGAGCTTACCAGGGTTTTGTGGCATCAACAAGGATAATTAGCTCTCAAGAGCAGATTAAGTTACTTAGGACGCTCTTAAGGGCATATTTTTCAGTCTTTCGGCACGATTTCCTTGGTTTTTTGGAGGAAGGCCTTCCCCTTGGGTTCATCCGCCTTGCGGCGTTTCCACCGCACATACGATTACGAGCACCGGATTTTTGGTCCGGATATTCACGGTTCGAGTCGGTTACGGACGCGTAACCATTTG